>AEPR01000606.1 GCA_000195205.2 Oxalobacteraceae bacterium IMCC9480
ATGCCCTTCGGTTATTGCACCCTACTTGCTAGAAGTTCAACGGCACTAATAAATGCGGGCATACCTAAGAATCAATGGTACGGTGTCGATAAAACGGGCTTAAAAGCGTTTGGGGATATTGCTTTCGATGATTTAGTTCGCAATCAATTAAATAAAAACTTTGACGGCTCTGTTCAGAACACAAGAAAGTAATTTTAAAAATGTATTTATTCAACCCAAAACCATTGCTTAATCTAAATGATTTCTTACCATCAGACGGAGAAGAAAAAATTGAAATGCACTATGCTGAGCGTGTATTAAATCTAGATATCTTTTACGAGATGGAGAATTTTGAGAATCGCATTGTAAAACGCAGATTATTTTTTTTTGAAGCGAAGTATTTTTTTAAAACACCGATTCCTGGTCATAGTTTTTTTAGTTGTGTAGGTGACCGAAATTTGAATCTTCTGAATTCATTGGTTGAATATGAGAATTCGGACATGCTTGACATTGAAAGGAAAAATCTTGGAGCAACAGAATATAAACATTACAGACTATTTTTGCATTCGACAGGTGTATCGATACACGTAATTGCTAAGTCGTACGGAGTCTCTAACGAGGAAATTATCGATTAAGCGCGTTAGGTGGAATATCTGAAGAGTATTACACCGTCTGCATGCGGTGCATTACCCTTCGGTTATTGTGCCCTAATTGTTTACGAGAATGGAATAATTTCAATACTTGGGGCGAGGCTATCACCGCAAGAATAAATAGTTAGTCGAAGAGTTTTAGCTCCTCAAAACCATATGGTTCGCTACAATCACCAATTATTAAAGGAAAACCATAAATGAATAAAATATTTCTTTACGACTCGTCGACTCTTCCACCTGAATTTAATTTTCCAAAAAGCTATATGCAACTAGTACTTGATCCTGCGGTTCCAAATTTAGAACCGTGGAAATTTCTATGTTTTGATATGCCAATGGCATTAAACTATTACGGTGCAATGCTTCAAAAGTACCCTGACAAACCTTTAGTACCATTCGCTATTGTTGACGATCCGAGTGGTCATTTCAATGACGGTTATGTAGTATTGGCTTGTTTTGATGGGGACGACAAGAGCGGCGACCCGATAATCTATTATCATGACTATTCGAATCCAAAGCGAATAAGTTGGTCAGACAGATATTTCATCTCGAATTTTAACGCTTGGTTGGAATTGGCAGAAGAAGAGTCTTCCCGATACAAAGCAGAGCGTGCCGACGACGAGATCGACTAAGTTAAGGAATCACTAAATAAAGCTAGGATTAAAAAATCTAAAATGCAACATCGTCATAATGCGTTGAAATACCCATCGGTTATTGAGCTCTACTTCCTACACTACGGCTGAAATGGCGAAGAAATCCGGTTCTCAATATTATTTCCTGCAAGGTAGAAAATAATGGCTGAAGTTTCAATGAAAAACATGCTAGTCGAAGTGGAAATATCAAGTTGCTTATCGCTAGAAGACATGGCACAAAAATTGACTGTCTTGATTGGGGGGGTACTTTTGAACGCGAAGAGACTGGACGTTTTGAGGAAGTCCCAGCGTTTGTTGCAAAAGACGATAATTCTGGTACAACGTTTGTTCTGTTTGGAATACCTGAAGGCGAAACTTGTGATGCCTACACTTTAGAGTGTTCTGCCGAAACCGGACTCTCCATTCAAGAATTCAGCAGAAAATTATTTGGATTTATGCGGAATATTTTTGTAGAAAAAAATGTTAATGCAAGAGGATATTTTGATTATTCTGATGAATTTGCAGCTAAGCTAATGGCCAACGGAATTAGTGCTACAAAATCGGCACCATAAATTGAAGCGCGTAGGGTGCAATAACCGAAGGGCATT
>AEPR01000605.1 GCA_000195205.2 Oxalobacteraceae bacterium IMCC9480
CCAACCCTGCCACTGATTCATCTGATGCATAACGGCAGCACCGAACAGCGCGCACTGGTCAGAAGCTGCATCGAGCAGGGCGATGAGCAGCATTTCGATGTCATCCTGGCGGCCATCAGCAGCTCCGGCGCACTCGACTACACCCGCGGCGAAGCCGAAAAAGCAGCCACCCGCGCCAGCCAAGCGATTGCAGGATTGCCCGATAGCCAGTACAAAACTTCGCTGCTAGACTTGTGCACGTTCGCGGTAGACCGCAACCATTGAGCCCGGTCAGTTCCAGGCAACACGAGGTGTTCTACGCTACTGGCCATGACCGGCAGACTGTCCCTGATATCACCCCGGTCATCTTCTCCATGATGTTCATTTCTTTGCGGTGACCCTTTGGATACCGTTCCGCTCTGGGCGCAATTACTTGTGCTCGCCTCCCTGATCATACTTTCTGCATTTTTTGCGATGGCCGAAACCGCGCTGATGTCGGCCAACCGCCATCGCTTGCGCCATCTGGCCAAGCGCGGCAGCCATGCCGCCACGACCACGCTCTGGCTGCTGGATCGCACCGACCAGGTCCTGTCGCTGGTCCTGATCGCCAACACCCTGATCAACGCGCTGGCAACGGCGCTGGTGACCACGATCGTCATCGCCAGCTTTGGTCACGAAGAAGGCGTCATTGCGATCACCACCGGTGCGGTTGCTTTCCTGCTGATCGTCTTCGCCGAGATCTCGCCGAAGATCATCGGTGCCACCTTCCCCGAGCGGATTGCGCTGCCGGCCGCATTGATTCTCAAGCCGCTGATGGCCGTCAGCAAACCGGTCATCTGGTTCGTCAACCTGTTCGTCACGGCGCTGCTGCGCTTGCTGCGCATCCGGCAAGGCGTCAAGCGCGACCACAAACTATCGCAGGAAGAATTGCGTTCGATGGTGCTGGAAGGCGGCAACTTCATCCCCAAAAAACACCAGAGCATCCTGCTCAACCTGTTCGATCTCGAGCACATGTCGGTCGAAGACGTAATGACACCGCGCGCCCAGATCGAGTCGCTGAACCTGGCCCAAAGCATCGACGAAATCAAGCGCCAGCTGACCACCTGCTATCACAACAAGCTGCCGGTTCATGACGGCGAAATCAACCGCATCATCGGCATCCTGCATGTGCGCAAAGCCATCGGCCTGCTCAATGAAGACGAAGAACTGGCCGTCGACCATTTCCGCGCATTACTGACACCGCCCTACTTCATCCCCGAAGACACCGACGTGCTGACGCAGTTGCAGTACTTCCAGGAAAACCATGAACGACTCGCCATCATCGTCGACGAATACGGTGAAGTGCAGGGACTGGTCACGCTGGAAGACATCATCGAAGAAATGATCGGCGAATTCACGACCTCGACGCCGGCAGCAGCACGCGCCGACAATGTCAGCTGGGACGACACCGGCAGCTGCCTGCTCGAGGGCTCGACCACGCTGCGTGACATCAACAAGCAACTCGGATTGCAGTTTGCCCTCGATGGTCCCAAGACCATCAACGGCTTGCTGCTGGAATACCTGCAGGATATTCCGGAGGCCAGCGTCTGCCTGAAGATCAATGGCTGCGTGATCGAAATCGTCCAGGTCAAGAACCAGTCGATCAAGGTCGTCAAGCTGATCCGCCCAGCATCAGCCGCCAGGGACGCGGCTCGAAGCGGATAACTGTCGCGATGCACCCACGACGGATGCCGGTCAAAGCGGGCAATACCTTTACAATGCTAGTGCCGGTAGGCATCATCGTCATTCAATACCGGCAACTGCACGCAACGTCGATCGGCCCGACCCTTCTGCCAGGCCCTTGATACCGGATTCCGGTCCAACCTTGAATTGAAAACATATGGCTGCAGTGCTGTCCAACCCGGGTTCCAACACGACCATGTCGGGACTGGCGCGCGCCCTGCTCCAGGCGGGTCGCCTGTCAGCATTGCAGGCCGATACCCTCAGCAAGCAAGCCGGCACCGACAAGGTCCAGTTCATTGATGCCCTGGTCAATTCCGGCATCATCGATGCACGCTCACTGGCCAATTTCTGTTCGGAGACCTTCGGTTATCCGCTACTTGATTTCTCGCTGTTCAACATGGCGCAGCGGCCGGAAGGCGTGATCGACAACAAGCTGATGCAAAGCCAGCGCGTCATTGCACTGGCCAAACGTGGCAACAAGATTTCGATCGCGATCTCGGACCCGACCAATACGGCAGTGCTCGACCAGATCAAATTCCAGACCGAACTGACCGTCGAACCGGTCATCGTCGAGCACACCGGCCTGCTCAAATTGATCAAACTGTTCGGCCAAAGTGCCGAACAAAGCCTCAGCAACCTGACCGGCGATGGCCTCGACATCGACTTCGCCCTCGAAGAAGCTGCGATTCAGAACGACCCCGGCGTGGCCGACATCGACGACGCACCTGTCGTCAAGTTCCTGCAAAAAATGCTGATCGATGCGATCAACCTGGGCGCCTCCGACTTGCATTTCGAACCCTTCGAAAAGTTTTACCGGATCCGCTTCCGCGTCGACGGCGTGCTGCGCGAGATCGCCCAGCCGCCGCTGGCCATCAAGGAAAAGCTCGCCTCGCGCATCAAGGTCATTTCCAAGCTCGACATTTCCGAAAAGCGGGTGCCGCAAGACGGCCGCATGAAGCTCGTGCTGAGCAAGACGCGCTCCATCGATTTCCGCGTCAGTACCTTGCCCACCCTGTTCGGTGAAAAAATCGTCATGCGTATCCTCGATGGTTCGCAGGCACAGATGGGCATCGAGGCACTCGGCTACGATGCCGATCAAAAAGACACGCTGATGAAGGCGATCCAGCGGCCGTACGGCATGGTGCTGGTGACCGGTCCGACCGGCTCGGGCAAGACCGTTTCGCTCTACACCTGCCTGAACATTCTGAATCAGCCCGGCATCAACATCGCCACCGCCGAAGATCCGGCCGAGATCAACCTGCCGGGCGTCAACCAGGTCAACATCAACGATCGCGCCGGCCTGACTTTCCCGGTCGCGCTGAAAGCCTTTCTGCGCCAGGATCCGGACATCATCATGGTCGGCGAAATCCGTGACCTCGAAACCGCCGACATCGCGATCAAGGCCGCGCAAACCGGCCACATGGTGTTTTCAACACTGCATACCAACGACGCACCGTCGACGCTGACGCGGCTGATGAACATGGGCGTCGCCCCCTTCAACATCGCCTCGTCGGTCATCCTGATCACCGCGCAGCGGCTGACACGCCGGCTCTGCACCTGCAAGGTAGCCACCGAGATCCCGAACGAGGTATTGCTAGAAGCCGGCTTTCTTGCCGACGACCTCGACGGCAGCTGGAAGCCCTACACGGCGGTCGGTTGCGAACGCTGCAGTGGCAGCGGTTACAAGGGACGTCTTGGCATTTACCAGATCATGCCGATCACGGAAGCGATCGAACGCGTCATCCTGAGCCATGGCACTGCCCTCGAAATCGAAGCACAGGCCAAACTCGATGGCGTGCGTACGCTGCGCCAATCGGGCCTGGTCAAAGTAAAACTAGGCTTGACCAGTCTCGAGGAAATCCTCGGCTGCACCAATGAGTAAGCAAGAATAATCCAGGAGCAATCATGGCAACTGCAGCCCGAAAAACGGTGGGTTCACTGGCAATCAAGGAATCGATCTATGCCTGGGAAGGCAAGGACAAGTCAGGCAAGATTGTTCGCGGCGAAATGCGCGCCAACGGCGAAGCGATCGTCAATGCCACGCTGCGTCGCCAAGGTGTGATGACCACCAAGGTCAAGAAAAAAACCTTCCGCAGCGGCAAAAAAATTACCGACAAGGACATCAGTCTGTTCACCCGACAGCTGGCCACGATGATGAAGGCCGGCGTACCGTTGCTGCAATCCTTCGATATCGTCGCCAAGGGCCACGCCAATCCATCGATGTCGAAGCTGATCATGGAAATCCGCAGCGATGTCGAAACCGGCACCAGCCTGAACCAGGCCTTCCGCAAATTTCCGCTGTACTTCGATCCGCTGTTCTGCAACCTGGTCGGGGCCGGCGAACAGGCCGGTATTCTTGAAGACCTGCTGACCCGACTGGCAATCTACAAAGAAAAAACCATCGCCATCAAAGGCAAGATCAAATCGGCCCTGTTTTATCCGATCTCGATCCTGGTCGTGGCCTTTGTCGTCACCGCCGTAATCATGATTTTCGTGGTGCCGGCCTTCAAGGAAGTGTTCAAGAGTTTCGGTGCCGATTTGCCGGCCCCGACGCTGGTCGTGATGGCGATATCGGACTTCTTCGTGGCCTACTGGTACCTGATCTTCGGCCTGATCTTCGGCAGTTTCTATCTGTTCTTCCAGGCCTGGCGGCGCTCGCTCAAGGTCCAGCGCTTCATGGACAAGGCGCTGTTGCAGGCACCGATCTTCGGTGCCGTCATCCGCAAGGCCACGATCGCGCGCTGGACCCGCACGCTGGCGACGATGTTCGCCGCCGGCGTGCCGCTGGTCGAATCGCTGGACTCGGTCGGCGGTGCTGCCGGCAATGCGGTGTATCTCGATGCCACCAAAAAAATCCAGACCGAAGTCAGCACCGGTACCAGCCTGACCGTCGCCATGCAAAACGCCAACGTATTCCCGAACATGGTCACGCAAATGGTCTCGATCGGTGAAGAGTCCGGCTCGCTCGACAACATGCTCGGAAAGGTCGCCGACTTCTATGAAAACGAAGTCGACGATGCGGTCGCCGCCATCTCCAGCCTGATGGAACCGCTCATCATGGTGGTCCTTGGTGTCATCATCGGCGGCCTGGTCATTGCCATGTACTTGCCGATCTTTAAATTGGGAGCCGTGGTTTGATGCAGGATTTTGCTTTTCTGGCGACGCCCGGCAATGCGCCGGGTGCCGCCATCGCAGGCATCTTCGGCCTGCTGATCGGCAGCTTCCTCAACGTCGTCATCCATCGGATTCCGAAGATGATGCAACGCGAATCCGACAACTATGTCGCCAGCGAAAGCGGCCTGCCCTTGCCGCATACGGACCGCTACAACCTGATGCTGCCGCGCTCGGCCTGCCCGACCTGCAAGCACGCCATCAGCGGCATCGAAAACATTCCTGTCATCAGCTATCTGGCACTCGGCGGCAAGTGCAAGCAATGCCGCACGCCCATTTCAGCCCGCTATCCGGTCGTCGAACTGTTCACGGCGCTGGTGTCGGCCGCGCTGGTCTGGCATTTCGGTGCCGGCATCACCGGACTGGCCACGCTGGTCTTTGCCTGGCTGCTCATTGCGATGAGCGGCATCGATGCCGACACCCAGTTGCTACCCGATGACCTGACCTATCCGCTGCTGTGGATCGGTCTGCTACTGAATGTGAACGCGACCTTCGTACCGCTGGGCGACGCCGTCATCGGTGCCGCCGCCGGCTACCTGTGCCTGTGGTCGGTCTACTGGGTCTTCAAGCTGCTGACCGGCAAGGAAGGCATGGGCTACGGCGACTTCAAGTTGCTCGCTGCGCTGGGCGCGTGGCTGGGCTGGCAGATGCTGCCGATGATTATCCTGCTGTCGTCGCTGGTCGGTGCCCTGGTCGGCGTCAGCCTGATCGTCTTCGGCAAGCGCGGGCGCGAGAATCCGATCCCGTTCGGTCCGTACCTCGCCGCCGCCGGATTGCTGGCCCTGGTCGCCGGCGATGCACTAACCCGCATGTATCTGAAGTGGCTGACGTGACACCGGCAAACAGCAGTGATTTTTCGGTCGGACTGACCGGTGGCATCGGTAGCGGCAAGAGCACCGTGGCCGACCTGTTCGCAGAGCGCGGCGTGACATTGATTGATGCCGATTTAATTGCACACAAGCTAACCGAGCCGGGCGGCATCGCCTTGCCGGCCATTGCCGGCACGTTCGGCGCGCAGTTCCTGCAACCCGACGGCGCCATGAACCGCGCCATGATGCGCGACCAGGTGTTCAGCAACCCGGCCGCAAAAAAACAGCTCGAAGCCATCCTGCATCCGCTGATCGGCCAGGAAGTGGCACGCGCTGCCGCCGCGGCATCGGGCCTGTACAAGATGTTCGTGGTGCCGCTGCTGGTCGAGTCCGGTCGCTGGCGTGAACGGGTGACCCGCATCCTGGTAATCGACTGTCCTGAAGAAGTGCAAATCGCCCGTGTCGTGGCACGCAACGGCCTGCCCGAACAGCAGGTGCGTGCCATCATGGCGACCCAGGCCACGCGCGCGCAACGCAGCGCCGCCGCCGACGACCTGATCTGCAATGATCGCGATACTGCGGCGCTGATACCGCAAGTCGAACGCCTGCACGCGCTGTACTGCGCGCTGGCTGCGCTGCCGTGACGCGGGCAGCTTCCGGCGGCGTTTGTAATTTCGCGCTGCATCGTTCAGAATCATGCCAGTATCGGTTGCCGAACTTTTTAGGGATCCCATTTTGATTGTTTACGAATACCCTTTCAACGAGCGTATTCGCACGTTGCTGCGGCTCGAAGACCTGTACGAAAAATTCGCTTTTTTCCTGCAACAGGAACACCCGCTGCAGCATCACGTCGCCCTCTCGACGATCTTCGAGATGCTCGAAGTGGCCGGTCGGGCCGATCTGAAATCCGACCTGCTGCAGGAACTCGAACGCCAGAAACAGACGCTGCTGGGATTTCGCAGCAATCCGAACGTCCAGCCCGAACGCCTTGATGCCGTGCTCGCCGAAGTCGACCAGATCAGCAGTGCGCTGATAGCGGCCCAGGGCAAGACGGGCCAGAACGTACGCGATAACGAATGGCTGATGAGCATCCGCGGCCGCACCATCATTCCCGGTGGAGCCTGCGAATTCGACTTGCCGTCGTATTACGCGTGGCAGCAAGGACCGGCCGCCAAGCGCTTCGAGGACATCGCCGCCTGGTTCGCACCGATGGCACCGCTGTTCGGCGCGATCAGCCTGATACTGCGGCTGCTCCGTGAATCCGGTCGCTCGGCACCGATGGTCGCGCATGCCGGCAGCTACCAGCAAATGTTGCAGGGCAAGGTCTACCAGATGCTGCGCCTGTCGATCGATGCACCGGTCGGTGCGATCCCGGAAATCTCCGCCAACAAGTACATGCTGTGGGTGCGTTTTACGTCGCAGGATGGCGACATGAAACCCAAGCCCAGCGAGGCCGACGTGCCGTTCGAACTCACCCTCTGCAGTTTTTAAATTTTTTGAAAGTGACTACCAGCACATGGCAACAGTAGTGGATTGCCCGACCTGCGGCACCAAGGTGGAATGGTCGGAAGCCAGCAAATATCGGCCGTTTTGCTCGGAGCGTTGCAAGCAAATTGATCTCGGCGCATGGGCCGAAGAAAAGTACACGATTCCGGGCAGCCCGCCACTCGATGATCCGGATGCCGATCCGGACGATACGCCGCAACGCTGACGCGATCGCTATTGCGGCAGGCTAATCCGCGCGATCAAGGCCAGCAGTTCGGCGCTATCGACCGGTTTCGAAAAGTGATGCCGGAACCCGGCCGATACCGCACTGACACGATCCTGCGGCTGGCCATAGCCGGTGATCGCAATCAGCACGGTCTCTGCCAGATGTGGCATCGCACCCAACCGTCGTGCCAGCGCATAGCCGTCAATTTCCGGCAATCCGATATCAAGCAGGCATAGGTCAAATGATGTCACGCTCGCCCGCGCCAGCGCCGCCTGCGAAAAATGTTCGACGACGACCTGATGCCCGGCCGTGACGAGCAGCATGGCCAGCATGTCGGCGGCATCGATGTTGTCGTCGACGACGAGGATACGCAATGCGCGCGCGGGCATCTGCGCCGCAAACGCCACGTCAACCCCGTTCACTGCGGGGACCTGATGCAGGCGCGGCAGGCGCACGACGAACTGGCTACCGGTATCCGGCCCGTCGCTGTGCGCCGTCACGCTGCCGCCATGTAGCCCGACCAGGCTGCGCACCAGCGCCAGGCCGATCCCCAGTCCGCCCTGGACCCGGTCCGCAGTCCGCTCGGCCTGCGAAAAAAGATCAAACACGCGGGGTATCAGCGCTGGCAGCATGCCAATGCCGTTATCGCTGACCGACAGCACGATGTCGCTATCGGTACTGGCGACCGCGAGCGTGATCCGGCCACCGTCCGGGGTATACCTGGCGGCATTATTGAGCAAATTCGACAGCACCTGCACAAGTCGCTCCTTGTCCGCACAGACCCAGCTTGCTTCGGCCGGCATCTGCACGACAAACTGGTGATGGCGCGCTTCAAGCAAGGCACGCACCTGCTCGACCGCATCGATGACGATGCTGCCGACATCGAGGGCTTGCCGGTCCAGCGTGACGAGGCCGCGCGTGACACGCGACACGTCCAGCAAATCTTCGATCAGTGAAGTCATGTGCGCGGCCTGGCGCGCAATCACGCCACTGATCTGGCGTATCCGCGCCTGATCAGGATTACCGATCGAGAGCACCTTGGCGGCGGTACAGATCGGTGCCAGCGGATTGCGCAATTCATG
>AEPR01000604.1 GCA_000195205.2 Oxalobacteraceae bacterium IMCC9480
TTAATGGATCGTAGCCGATTCGGCCTGTTTTATATTGTCGATGATCTCGCCATAGACTTCGAGCGGGCTTCGATAGTCGAGCACTTTGCGAGGGCGGGTATTCATCTGGTAAGCAATGGCGTCGAGATCGCCTTGCGTCAGTTGCGACAAGTCGGTGCCCTTGGGCATGTACTGTCGCAATAATCCGTTGGTATTTTCATTGCTGCCGCGTTGCCAAGGGCTGTGCGGATCACAGAAGTAGACGGCAACGCCGGTGTGCGCTGTCAATTCGCGGTGCCGGCTCATCTCTCTGCCCTGGTCATACGTCATGGTCTTGCGCAACGGCTCGGCGACCTTGTTGAGGGCGGCCGTAAAGCCCGCCAATGCCGACGCAGCGCTGGCGTCAGGCATGCGCGCCAGTATCACCAGGCGAGTGGTGCGTTCTACCAGTGTCCCAACCGCCGAGCGATTGAAGGCACCCTTGATCAAATCGGCTTCCCAGTGGCCGGGAATCAACCGGTCGGCCACTTCCGGCGGGCGAATGTGCAGGCTCTGCATCTCGGGGATGCCGCCACGCCGGTCTGTGCCACGTGAACGCGGGCGGCGCGTGTCGTTGCATTGGCGCAGGCAGGCAATCAGTTCGCGACGCAGTTCTCCGCGGCGCATCGCGTAGAGCGCGGTGTAAATGGTTTCGTGAGAGACACGCTGACTCGGATCATTGGGATACATGCGACGCAGTGTGCCGCCGGTCTGTTGTGGTGACCATCGCTGATGCAAAAAATGGGTAACGACACCAAACAACGGGCTGGCAAGATCAAGTTTGCGTACCGTGCGTGCAGTTCTGGCAGCCAGTCGGGCACGTCGGCCAGCATGCACCGGATCGTACGC
>AEPR01000603.1 GCA_000195205.2 Oxalobacteraceae bacterium IMCC9480
TGGAAAAGATGGCGTGACCACCCACCGCCCCATCCCGAACTCGAAAACCCGTTCCTCGAATATCGATTCCTTGCGCCAGAACACGCGCTCCCGGGACACCGCCAGCATCCAGGTTTCGCTGACCGCCGGCTGGTCGGCAGCAAAGGCCACCGGATCGAGCACCGCCGCACAGCCGCCGGCATCCGGGTCGCGCACCGAGGCATACCGGATCAATGCAATGCCGGCCTCCCTGACTTGTCGCGCCAGTTGCTGGCAAGGCGCGTAATCCGACGCGTGCATCCACTGCTTGCGGCGCGCTGCTAACGGTGCCTGCCGCAGGTCGATCGCAACGGCATTGACCGGCGTACAAAATAAGGTCTGCGGCATCGGATCGATGGCATCCAGGTCCGGGCTATCTTGCAGCAAGCGCCAACGCCAGTATCCGACTTCGGCACACGCGGCCTGCTGCGACTCGGCACCATAAAACACGCCCGGATCCCCGGGTCCGCGAAAGCGCGAGCCGGTCGGCAGCGGCGGATAGCGGAACGGCGTGAACAGCAACCAGTGCAGCTGCGCCTGCGTCGCCAGCAGCGGCGGCTTTGATTGCTCGAGCGCCGCTTCCAGCAGCGCTTGCTCGGCCAACGTATCGACCAGCACCATCGTCGAAATCCGGTGCTGCGCCTCGACCGCGCGCCACAAGTCGAGCGCGCAGGGCGTGGTCTTAAACCCGGCCACGGTGGGCATCCAGGTAATGCAGCACCCGCACCAGTCCTTCTGCCGAGCCGATCAAATCCAGCGGTCGCGCATTCAGGCCGAGGTTGTCACCGGCCAACCAGATGCGGGCTTTTTCGCCATGGCCAAGGATTGCGTCGAGCGAGCGGAACAGGCGCACGAACAGCAACGCAAACTCCCATTCCTTGTGACGGTCCCGGCTCAACGTGTACTGGCCAGCGCACAGTCGCGAAGCGGTTGCGCTACTGACACCGAGGATGCGGGCCAGCAGCGCTTGACGGATTTGCAGCAGGGTGGCGGCGCGCACCACGGCCTTCGTGACGGCGGCGGTGGTAGGGGTGGGCTGATGGAGCGAAACGACAGCCATGGGAGGACTCCTTTCGGCAAAGGCCAGCTTGCCTGGCGCTCTTGAGCAATTATATTCGCTGAATCGTTCTGCAGAAATACCGCTGGCCGCTGCGACGTGATGATTGCGTTGATGGACATCAAATGATCCATTGATTACCGGCCACCGCGGCCCGATGCTTTTTCCGGCAGCCAGCACATGGAACCCGTCGGACCGGCATGCCACCCAAGGAAGGTTTTGATCAACCGCGCCGGGACATGCCCGCCAGGCAGCGGCGTTAATCGCGTTGCGGCACCGCCTGTTGCCGGTCGATTTTTTGGATAGATGTCATGGTCTCGCCGTCTGATATTACGTTAAAGCCGTACCCGCAACCGCACTCATCACCCGCACTCCCACACTGGATAGCGACGCAAGCCAATACCCCCGCAACATTGGCCGAGCATCTGGCCGACATGTGGAAAAATTTGTCCAACCCTATGCCAGCTGCGTTTTACCCGCCTGAAACCGTTCCCGCCAACACGTCGAAAATTGCTTGCCCCAATAACGCCACGACGGTCAAGCTTGCCGATGGCACACCGATCCATGCCGCCAAAATTGCACTGGACTATACGGTTCCGGGAGCCACTGCAAGCAAACGCACCACCCATATCGCGGGCCAGTCGCCGCCCGTTGATTCCTTTAAAAACTTCCTGGTCCAGGGCATCGAATCGGGGCGGGGCCTGTACCAGTTCGTCTCGACCAAAGCACACCAAAAAGGCAGCGATAGCAAGGAAACACCGATCATCCAGATGCTGCAGGATGCGATGGCGGCGGCAGAATCGTCAGGCGGAAAAGTCGAACTCGGCAACGGGCGATATCAAGTACAAACCTTGGTGCTGCAGGCTGGCGCGGACCGCACAGGTGATCACGTACGCTACGACCTGACCGTCTTTGACACCGTCAAAAAAAAGAACATCACAGTCCCATTGACCCAGGCCGGCCTGAAATTCACCAACGCCGTCCTGTCCGCCGATCACATTGCCCGCGCCAGCAAACTGATGGACGAGCACAATGCCACCCTGGAAAAAACCGGTCAACCCAGCCCTGACGACCCGCTCATCGCAAGCCATGCCGGCCACGGCCGCAACGGCACGCTGATCACTTATCGCGCAATTTGCCAGCGCATTAAGGATGGCCTGGTCAACGATGACGTCTCGCTGGAAGCGGCGCTGAAAGAAGTGATTTCCAAAGGCCGGCAAGCGAAGCCGCATTTCGTCCATTCGCTGGCGCAATTCGAACAGTTGCATGCCGCGCTGCAGACCCAGCTGAAAGCAAACCGGCCCCGGGCATCGGCAGCCGGCGCGTCGACTTCCAGGGCGGTGGAACAAGCACTACGTGCAGCATTGCCGTCTACCCACGCTGGTCTCGAGATGAAGGTCTCATCCGAGCCTCTCTCGACCTTCACCAAGGGCAGCATCATCGCCAATGCGGAGGAACTCGCGGCTATTCGCGTCCCGTCGACCGTGCCGCCTGAAGACCCAGCGGTACCTGCGGGATCAAGGTCAGCAACCCTCCGGCCACCGGAAATACTTCAAACAATCCCGTTCGCACCAGACCACAGAGGTAATCTGAAAACGACTGCGCAGGCTTTCATCAACGCGCTGGATGGCGCTGAACAAGCGAAAAGTTCACAGGTGGTCATCGACCCCAAGCTGATCAATGACCTGCCGGGCGACTGGTTCATTACACCAGGCCCCGTCAAGCAACATGCGGCAGCACTCGCCATGGCCACCATCGACAAGTACCGCACACGCTTTGAACATCTGAAATCCGTCACATTTCGTTGCGATAAGGGCCAGGAAGGCGTATTCAGGAATCTGTTTGCGATGAGAGAAAAATTCACCACACGTCGCAGTTATCAGGCGCTACTGCGCCCGGCCTTGTCGCAGCCACTCGTTGCGACGGACAGAATCACCTTCTTAAGACGCAACGAAGAAGGGATATATGTGCCTGACAGGGTAACGAAAGATGAGCACGGCACACTCGCGATTCAGCCCGGCTCAACCGAACTGCCAGAGACGTTGAACGGAATACCGCTCGCCGTTTGGGAGAATCCTCCTGCAAGCGATAAGGATTGGGACGACTTAACGACCTTAATTGAGGAGCCAGAGCTTCCAATTAACATCACTGCTGTCGCTGTCAGGATCATCGAAAAAGATGGCCGTATCTGGCAGACTGTGCCGACGTTGTCTGACGATACCCTCGCTTCCACACCAAAAAATCATATCGAAGAACGCATGTCCGCCCAGGCCACCGCGCATAAATTAGCGTACGAACAAACCGGGCTGCGGATTAGATTGACCGGCGTAATTGAGGACAAAGAACAGCTGGATCCGGCGACTGGCGAGGTAAAAATTGTGCGCCAGTACGAAGCAAGAAGAATCGGCGGTACCCCAGCCGATATGGGCTGGCAATCGCAAGCGGTGCATCTGGTGCCCAAGAAAAAACTGCAGGAACCTGTCGCCTCGTGAGCGGATCAACATTCCCTGCGTGGCAAGCAAGGAATGCCGTTTGGTGGCGGCGGACACGGGCCCATGCGGAAACATGTCGCACGCCAGCCAAGCGCATTGTCAGCCGCGCGAAGCAAAACCCGGTGGAGCGAGATACCGGCAGGCACCGCCGAAGTCATCGTAGGGTGTGTAGCACCCCCCATTTCTATTTTGCTCCAACACACCCTACT
>AEPR01000602.1 GCA_000195205.2 Oxalobacteraceae bacterium IMCC9480
GCAAGGATTACGATGCGTAAAATCAAGGATGTCCTGCGTCTGAAGCTCGACGCCAAGCTCTCTCATGAACAGATCGCCGCGGCCCTGCGATTATCCAAAGGGGTCGTCGCCAAGTACGTCAGTTTGGCGGCGGCCGCCGGTTTGGACTGGCCCGCCGTGCGGGCCAGCGACGAAGGCGCGCTAGAACGGATGCTGCTGGTGGCACCCCAACGTCCGCGGGCCCATGTGCAACCGGACTACGGTCAACTGCATCACGAACTGCGCCGCAAAGGCGTCACGCTAGCGCTGCTGTGGGAGGAGTACCAGATCGATCATGCCGATCGGCAGACCTACAGTTATTCACAGTTCTGCGAGAATTTCCGCTGCTTTGCCCGGCAACTCAAACGCCCGATGCGGCAAATCCACCGTGCCGGCGAGAAGCTCTTTATCGACTACGCCGGACCAACGATTGCCCTGACAGGGGGCGGACGGGCGCACATCATCGTCGCGGCACTGGGCGCGTCCTCCTACACCTTTGCCTGGGCCACGCCAACTGAAACCATGGCTGACTGGCTCGGCGCGACCGGCCGCGCCCTCGAGTTCATCGGCGGTGTACCGCAGCTAATCGTGCCAGATAATCCCCGCGCCATGATCGCTAATCCGGATCGTTACGAGCCGCGCGCCAACGATACCGTGCTCGACTTTGCACGGCATTACGGTACCTCCGTGCTGCCGGCGCGGCCCTGGCATCCGCAAGACAAGGCCAAGGCCGAATCAGCCGTCCAGATTGTCGAACGCTGGATCATGGCGCGCCTGCGCCATCAGACATTTGCCAGTGTCGATGACGTCAACCTGGCGATGACACCGTTGCTGACACGGCTCAATGCCAAGCTGTTCCAGAAGTTGCCAGGCAGCCGCGCCAGTGCCTTCGCCGCACTGGATCAGCCGGCGTTGTTGCCGCTACCGTTACAGCGTTACGAGATCGCCCGGTTCAAGACCGTACGCGTTCACGTCGACTATCACGTCGAGGTCGATGGCCATCGTTACAGCGTACCGCATGCCCTGGTAAGTCAGGTCCTCGAAGCCCGCCTGACGCTGTGTGCCGTGGAGTTGCTGCACCGGGGACAGCGGGTCGCCTGTCATGCACGCTCGCCGCGTCCGGGTGACTTCACGACCGTGCCGGAGCACATGCCTGCGGCACACCGCGCCCATCTCGTCTGGACCCCGGAACGCCTGATTCATTGGGGACAAAGCATCGGGCCGGCCACTGCCGTGGTGGTCACTCGGTTGATGGAAGAGCGCAAGCATCTCGAACATGGCTACCGCGCCTGCCTGGGTCTGCTGTCGCTGTCGAAGCGCTATGGCAAGGCGCGACTGGAGGCAGCCTGCAGCTTCGCACTGCACATTGGCACCTGCCAGTACCGCCACGTGCGCGACATCCTGGCCAACAACCGCGACCAAACTCGCCCCGTCGAGGACGCCAGCACGGGCTGGGTCAGCCCCGATCACGCGCATCTGCGCGGCCCGTCCTACTACCAATAACGACAAGGGATTTCCATGATGATGCACACCACACTGGCGCAATTGCGCACCTTGAAACTGGAAGGCTTGGCCTGCGCGCTGGAAGAGCAGCTGGCCTTGCCGGGCATGGCTGCCATGAGCTTTGAAGAACGACTTGCCCTGCTGGTCGACCGCGAAATCCACATGCGCAGCGACCGCAAACTGATGCGCCTGCTCACGCAGGCGAAACTGAAATATGCTCAGGCCACCATCGAGGATATCGCGACCCGTCCGGCGCGTGGCGTTGATCGCGCGGCCGTGATGAGTCTGGCATTAGGCGACTGGGTCACGGCCGGACACAGCGTTCTGATCACCGGCCCGACCGGAGCCGGTAAGTCCTGGCTGGGCTGTGCGCTGGCCCAGTACGCCTGCCGGCGCGGCTACTCGGCACTCTATCAACGCGTACCCCGTCTGCAGGAAGAACTGCGGATCCGCCACGCCAGCGGCACCTTCGGCAAGTGGCTGCTGCAGGTCGCCAAGACGGATGTGCTAATCCTCGACGACTGGGGCATGGGTACCATTGACAGTACGACCCGGTCGGATTTGCTGGAGCTCATCGACGACCGTGCCGGCAACAAGGCCACCATCCTGACCAGCCAGTTGCCGATCGACCATTGGCATGCCTGGATCGGTGATGCCACGATTGCCGACGCCATTCTCGATCGCATCCTGCAGCGCCATCACCGTTTCACCCTGACCGGAGATTCGCTGCGCCAATCTGCCCCAAAGACAGCGACAAAATCCACCGACGTGACGCTGTAACGATACCCCTAACTGGAGCATGAACCATGGCAAAAACCGCTGCACAACGACAAGCCGCCTACCGGGCTCGTCGCCCGTTCGAAGGAGAAAACGGCAACGGCCAACGGCGTTTTCAAGGATGGATCGCCACTCGATCTGCTCTGGCACTGGAGCGCCTAGCACGCCGTTACGCTGTCACGAGGCAGACCATGATGGAGCGGCTGATTAACGCCGAAGACGATCGCCTTATGGCTCAGCTCAGCCCTGACACACCGGACTGGGATACCTATGTCGGCAAATAACCCGTGACGCTGTAACGATCAATGAAAAACACGTTCAACAAGAGAAAAAGGAGGAATTACCGCTCCATCGTGACCGGTCGCATTACAATTTGAGCGCGTAACACCATGCCATGCGCAGCGGTCACGTTCGACCGGAATGAGCGGTCACGTTGACCGGAATACGCAGCTACAACCCCTATTACGCTTGCGATGCGATTTCAAATAACGGACAAGGTAGGCGCGCTTAAAAAAGCGGAAAAAATACCTCAAGTTGCCCCTCAGCGAGAGGCTGGGCAAGAGGAAAGAATACTAGAGGTCGCGAAGAAGGCAGGGCTTCGTGAGGACATAGCTCGCTCAGTACTCCGTCTCATCGTTGACACCGTTGTGGGAGACCACAAGAAGTTAACAAAACGTCTTTCTTCGTAACTTGACGGTTGGCACGGACGCTTCCGCCCCCTTTGAATCGACAGCGGGTTTTTGCTCGGGTCAAAATGGGGACTTGTAGTTATGGCCGTCATTTGCAGTTAGCGTGAGCTGGCGTCGATGGGATGCGAGCTGGCACGGTCGATTGCAAGCTCATTTGCAGATAGCGT
>AEPR01000601.1 GCA_000195205.2 Oxalobacteraceae bacterium IMCC9480
GGCGCGCCATCGTAGGCACCATCGGCGGTGACTTTCTCTATCTCTTGTTCTATCTGGCCCAGGAGTGGTCCTACTTGGGACGGGTGGTCCGTATTCTGGTCGGTGAGTAACTGCGCGACGATCATGCCACTGTCGGCATCGAACGTCAGATGCAGCTTGCGCCATGTCCGGCGCGAGTTCGCGTCATGTTTTGCTACCAGCCATTGGCCTGCATCGAAGACCTCCAGGCCGGTACTGTCGATCAACATATGCAACGGTCCGTTTGGTGCCGCCGCTGATTTCATGATCGGCAAC
>AEPR01000600.1 GCA_000195205.2 Oxalobacteraceae bacterium IMCC9480
TGGTGGTCTTGCCGGAGCCGGTCGGGCCGGAGATCAGCACCAGTCCGCCGGTCTTGCCGCGCACGTCCGCGAGCTGGCGGAACAGGTCGGTCATCTGCAACTGGTACGGAAACAGCGCATCGAGCCCGATCATCGCGGACGGATCGAGCACCCGGATGGCGATGGTTTCACCACCGGCGATCGGTTGCGTGGCAACGCGGAATTCGACGCCGGTGCCGGCATCGGCCAGTGAAAGCCGGCCGTCCTGGGCGCGCCGGGTGTCCGACGCATCCATGCCTGACTCGTTCTTGATACGCGAGAACAGCGCAGCCATGGTGCGCTCGGAAATCAGGTGGGTTGGTTTTAGCCGGCCGTCAATCCGGTAGCTGATCCAGGCACCGGGGTCGCGCAGTTTATCCAGATGAATATCCGAGGCGCGCAGCCGGATGGCTTCGGCCAGCATTGCTTCAAGCGCTTGCTTGAGCAGCAAGCCGTTGATTTCTTCGCTGCGCAGGCGCAACGCGATCGACTCGAAACTGTGGGCGGCGCTGTAGACGCTGTCGATCGAGCGGCGGATGTCGCCGATATCGGTGGGTTCGATGCGCAAGCCGGTCACCTTGACCTCGCAGGCTTCGATCAGGCTGCGACGGGTGTTCTCCGGCAGGATGCGCGCGGCTTTCAGATGCAGCACACCACTTTCGACCTGCACCGGAAAGACGCTGTGTAACTTGCACAGTGCCAGCGGCAGCAACTGGCGGAACAGCAGCGAATCGTTTTCGCCATCGAGCCGTTTGACCGCAAAGCCGATTTGCGCCTGGCTGGCAAACTTGTTGCGGACGATGATTTCGGCGAGCAGCGCTTGCTGGCCGCTTTCACGGGTCGACTTTTGCTGGCGCAGGCAGACGTCGAGCTGTTGTGCCGTGATTACCCCGGTCGCCACCAGGAAGGTGCCGATCTGGCTTTGCAGGCTGTTGTCAGGAGACAGGACGGTATTCATCAGCGTGCTTTCCGGACTATTGCAGCGGTGCCGGCGGGGCAGCCGGCAGCGACTGGTTCTGATTTTGATTCTGGGCATCGTTGACCGGAGCCGACGCACTGCGCGCCTTGACTTCGACGGTAATGCTGCGTTTGTAGAGCGGGTCAGGACGTTCCAGCACGATGGCCGGCTGGGCCGGATTACCGGAGGTTTCGAGTTCGCCGACAAACACGATCGGGTAGCGCGTGCCCGGTTTCGGTTTTGCGGTGCTGCCGTCGGCGACGTGGTAAATCACGACTTGCCGGTTGCTGACTCGCGCATAGAGGCTGCCGACATTGCCGGTGGCATCGAAGGACTCGCCATCGGTGAGCATCAGGGCATCGTTGCGGGTGCTCATGGCCGGTGACTGCGTGCCGAGCGGCACCGCTGCCATGCTGGTGCCGACCGCAGGCGCCGGCTGCGCGCTGGTGCTGATGCGCTGTGCCGCCGAGCGGCGCAACACCGCTTGCCTGCCGACGATGGCAGAGACATAAAACCCGGCAAAGCGCTCCTTTTGTTCGGTCAGTTCGCGCTGTAGCGGGTCATCGGTGGGCGGGTAGCCTGCCGGCATCGCAGCGCGCGGGGCGCTTCCGGTCGCCCCCGGCAGGGGCGGGACGTCGCCCGTGGCCGGATTGGTCAGGCCGCGAGGACGAATAAGCGGATTCGGAATTTGCATTTGTGCAGAGGCGACAAGACTGGTGCAGCAACTGACGGCCATCAGCGCCAGTCCGGCCAGGTGCCCGGTTTTCCGGACGGTGAACATGCCTGCATGCATCGTGGTTCCTTTTGCGGTGTGGCAGCCAACAGCCAGGAGGACGATCAAAAGTCGCTTTAGTTTTTTTATGGTAACCATTAGTAGTTATTGTTGAAAGTACTTTTAGGAAATTTTGTTGCTTGGAAACTAGTGGTTCCATTGCTATCAGGATTTTTTATCGGCTTACAGGCGGAAGTCATAGCGAACAAGGCTGACGCCGGATCACTATTTCGTGACCTCATGACTGCGCCGGCTTGACAACTTCAGGTATCCACACTTACCCTAAGCGCCATTCTGGAAGACCTTGGTTTGCACTCCGGCAGTGCGAGCCAGCCTGCTTTTCCTTCACTGTTTGCCCTGACTTTCAAAGACACCCGTGCCATTTTTTACCAGAGCAATATCCATTTCCGACTCCCCATTCAGGCAAGGCGGCGCGCTGCGCCAGCCGGCCAGCGAGGCAACCGCGGCATGACCGACCTACAAGCCAGCCTCATCGCCATTGGCGGCACCATCGTCATCGCCGTTATCGCCTACAACAAGTGGCAGGAATTCAAAGCCAAAAAAAGCGTTGAACGGGCCTTTGCCTCGACCCGGGACGATGTCCTGATGACACCGCCATCGCGCGACGACGCGACATTGCCTGCCGCGCGGCAGGAGCCCGGGTTTTTTGCCGCTGGCGAAACGCCGCCGGACACGGACGGCCAATCGCTGCCTGCAGCCGATGCAGCGGCCGATGGTGACTCCGCGGTCCCGGCCGGTACCCCGACGACGGCGCAGGACCTGCCGGTTGATGAACTGGTCGACTGCTTGATCCCGCTGGCACTCGACGGCCCGTTGCGCGGCGAAAAAGTCATGGCCGCTTTCCGTGATTTGCGCCAGGCCGGCAGCAAACCCCTGAACACCATCGGTTTGCGCGATGGCACCCACTGGGAAGCGATTGCCCATGGCGCGCAATACAGCGCGCTGCAGGTCGGCGTGCAACTGGCCAACCGTTCCTCGTCGCTCAATGAAATCGAATATTCCGAACTGGTCATGGCACTGCGTGCCGTGGCTGAAGAACTGGGTGCCCATCCGGATATCCCGGACATGAAGCACGTGATGCAAAGCGCCCGCGCGCTGTACCAGTTCATTACCGAATTCGACGCGCAATTGAGCGTCAATATCCAGTCCAATGGCGAGCCGTGGTTGATCAGCACCTTGCTAGTCGCCCTCGAAAAACAGGGTTTCGACTTGCGCCCCGAAGGCCGGTTGGTGATGCCGGATGGCGAAGGCGACGTGCTGTTTTCATTGTCGACCAACGTCACGCTGGCGGCCGACACGACCTCGCGCCTGACACTGCTGCTGGATGTGCCGCGCGTGGCCCAGGCCCACAACGGCTTCGGTGCACTGATCGCCTGCGCCCGTTCGCTGTCGCTGCGCATGGATGGCACGGTCGTTGACGATGGCAACCAGCCCTTGCCGGAGCAGGCCCTGTCCGACATCGCCGTTCAGGTCGACGAGTTTTACGCAAACATGGTGGCAGCAGACATCCCGGCCGGTTCAGCCCGCGCGCTGCGCTTGTTCAGCTGACCATGAACAAGCCTGCATCGATTGACCCCGCTGCGCGCGCAGCGGCTTTGCGCAGGCTGCTCGATCGCCATGCGCATGCGTATTACGTGCTCGATAACCCGGTCATTCCGGACGCCGATTACGACTTGCTGTTCCGTGAACTCGAAGCCCTCGAAGCGTCCCATCCCGAACTGGTGACCGCCGATTCGCCCACCCGCCGCGTCGGTGCACCGCCCTTGCCGGAGTTCGTGCAGGTGCGCCATTCGGTGCCTATGCTGTCGCTCTCGAACGGCTTTGCCGACGAGGATGTCATCGGCTTCGACCGGCGCGTGCGTGATGGTCTGCAGATCGCGGGCGAGGTGGCGTACGCCACCGAACTCAAGTACGACGGCCTGGCCATCAACTTGCGCTACGAAAACGGCGTGCTGGTCGAAGCCGCCACCCGTGGCGATGGCAGCACCGGTGAAAACGTCACCGTCAATATCCGCACGATACGTGGCATTCCGCTGCGCCTGCATACCGATACGCCGCCGGCGATCATCGATGTGCGCGGCGAAGTGCTGCTCTACAAGGCTGACTTTGCCAGCCTCAATGCGCGCCAGCGCGCGGCCGGTCTGAAGGAGTTCGCCAATCCGCGCAACGCCGCTGCCGGCAGTCTGCGTCAGCTCGATTCGCGCATCACGGCGCAGCGTGCGCTGCGCTTTTTTGCGTATGGGATAGGCACGCTCGAAGGCGTGGCGATGCCGGATTCGCACTCGGGTTTGCTGGACTGGTATCGCGCACTCGGCATCCCGGTGTGCGACGAGCGCAAGGTCGTGCACGGTGCGGCCGGCCTGCTCGATTTCTATCGCGAGATCGGTGCCAAGCGGGCGTCCTTGCCCTATGAAATCGATGGCGTGGTCTACAAGGTCGACGACGCCGTCCAGCAGCAGCAACTCGGTTTTGTAGCGCGGGCTCCGCGCTACGCGCTGGCGCACAAGTTTCCGGCCGAAGAAGCCAGCACCGTGGTGCAGGGCATCGACGTCCAGGTCGGCCGCACCGGTGCCATCACGCCGGTGGCGCGACTGGCACCGGTGGCGGTGGGCGGCGTGATCGTCACCAACGCGACGCTGCACAACGAAGACGAAGTCCGGCGCAAGGACATCCGCATCGGCGACACCGTCATCGTGCGCCGCGCCGGCGATGTGATTCCCGAAGTCGTGGCCTTCATCGCTGATCTGCGTGGTCCGGATGTGCAGGAATTCGTGATGCCAAGTGCCTGTCCGGTCTGCGGCTCGGCCATCGTCCGGCTCGAGGACGAAGCCATCGCGCGCTGTTCCGGCGGCTGGATCAAATGCGCGGCGCAGCGCAAGGGCGGCTTGCTGCACTTCGTGTCGCGTCGGGCGATGGATATTGAAGGCCTCGGCGAGCAACTGGTTGTCCAACTGGTCGATCGCGAAGTCATCCGCACCCCGGCCGACCTGTACAAGCTCGGGCTGGTCGGCTTGTCGGAGCTGGCGCGCATGGCCGACAAGTCGGCCCGCAACGTGCTGGCCGCGCTCGAGAAATCGAAGTCGACCACGCTGGCGCGCTTCATTTACGCGCTCGGCATCCGCCATGTCGGCGAAGCCACCGCGAAAGAACTGGCGGCGCATTTCGGCCAGCTCGACATCGTGCTGGCCGCGACCGAAGAGCAATTGCTGGAGGTGGCCGATGTCGGTCCGGTGGTCGCGTGTTCCATCCTTGAATTTTTTGCCGATCCGCTCAATGTCGAACTGGTCGAGCAATTGCGTGCAGCCGGCGTGCACTGGACCGAGCATGCCGGCCGCCAGGTCGTCAGCCTGCCGCAGAGCGGCAAGACCTTCGTGCTAACCGGCACCTTGCCGACGCTAGGACGCGATGAAGCCGCTGCCCTGATCGAGGCAGCCGGCGGCAAGGTGGCCGGCTCGGTCTCGAAAAAAACCAGTTACGTGGTCGCCGGCAGCGATGCCGGCAGCAAGCTCGCCAAGGCGCAGGAACTCGGCCTGGCAATCCTCGACGAAGCCGGATTACTTCAACTTTTGAAAGCAGATGCCAATGCGTAAAATCAAGAAAGCCGTATTCCCGGTGGCCGGCCTCGGCAGCCGCTTTCTGCCCGCCACCAAGGCGCAGCCGAAAGAAATGCTGCCCATCGTCGACAAGCCGCTGATCCAGTACGCGGTCGAAGAAGCGGTCGCTGCCGGCATCACCGAAATGATCTTCATCACCGGCCGCAACAAGCGCGCCATCGAAGACCATTTCGACAAGGCCTATGAACTCGAAGCCGAACTCGAAGCAGCCGGCAAGAAGGCTTTGCTGGAGCTGGTGCAGAACGTGATCCCGAAGCATATTTCGTGCATCTACATCCGCCAGTCCGCCGCGCTCGGTCTTGGTCATGCGGTGCTGTGCGCGCGGCCGGTAGTCGGCAGCGAACCGTTTGCGGTCTTGCTGGCCGACGACTTCATGGACGTGCCGGACGGCACCGCGCCGGTGCTGGCGCAGATGACGGATATCTTTTCGCGCCAGGGCTCCAGCCTGCTGGCGGTGCAGGACGTGCCGCGCGCCGAGACCCGGCAGTACGGCATCGTCAGCGTTTCGCCGTTTGCAAAAATGCTCGAACAGGTCAATGCCATCGTCGAAAAACCGGCGGCCGATGTGGCCCCGTCGACGCTGGCCGTGGTCGGTCGCTATGTGCTGACCAACGGGATTTTTGATTATCTGGAAAAGCTCGAGCAGGGCGCCGGTGGCGAACTGCAACTGACCGATGGCATCTCGGCGATGATCGAGTCCGAACGCGTGCTGGCCTATCGCTACGAAGGCCAGCGTTACGATTGCGGTTCCAAGCTGGGTTACCTGAAAGCCTCGATGGCGATGGGCCTCAAGCATCCGGAAACCGGCAAGGCCTTTACTGACTACCTGGCGAGCTTACGATGACTGTTCGAGAGATTTTAAAGATGGGTGATCCGCGCCTGCTGCGCGTCGCCGAACCGGTCACCGAATTCGACACGCCGGCCATGCGCCTGCTGATCGCCGACATGTTCGAGACCATGCATGCCGTCAACGGCGCCGGCCTGGCCGCGCCCCAGATCGGCGTGAACCTGCAACTGGTGATCTACGGTTCGCGCAACAACGTGCGCTATCCCGAGGCACCCGAAGTACCGGAAACCATCCTCATCAACCCGGTGCTGACACCGCTGTCCGATGAGCTCGTCGAGAACTGGGAAGGCTGCCTGTCGGTACCCGGTTTGCGCGGCGTGGTGCCGCGCTGGCAGGCGCTGCATTACGAAGGCGTCGACCAGTTCGGTGCCGTCATCAGCCGCGATGTTGACGGCTTCCATGCGCGCGTCGTGCAGCATGAATGCGATCACCTGATCGGCGTGTTGTATCCGATGCGCGTGACGGACTTCAGCCGCTTTGGTTATACGAGCGTGCTGTTTCCCGAGCTTGATGGTGACGAGGACGATTGATTCATTTGAAGTTACTGTCCCAAAGCCCGTTCAGGCGTCTCACCTGAACGGGCTTTTTGTTTTTCGGCGGTCCGGTGTCGCGCCCGTTTTTGGCGTCGCGGCCGGTGCTGCTGCAATAGGTCGTACATTGCTGAGTTTCTTTTAAGCTATCCTCCACGGGCCAACTACTCACCGTATCCCGTTTTCCGGAAACCCCGTGCCATGACCAAGCCCTGTCCGTTTTGCACGTTGCCAGCCGAGCGGCTGGTCTACACCAGCGATGTCGGTGTCGTCATTGCCGACGGCTTCCCGATTTCGCCCGGCCACACGCTGGTGATTCCCCATCGGCACGTCGGGTCGTTCTTTGCGTTGTCCGTGCAGGAACGCACCGGCCTGCTGGTGCTGATCGACCAGGCCAAGGCCAGGCTGGACGCGACCCACCATCCGGATGGCTACAACATCGGCATCAATGACGGTGCCGCCGCCGGACAGACCGTACCGCACCTGCACATCCATTTGATTCCGCGCTACCACGGCGACCAGGATGATCCGCGTGGCGGTGTGCGCTGGATCATGCCCGACAAGGCCGACTATTGGACGCCTTGATTGCATCGGCCTCGGCCCTTGAGCCGGATGCCGGCCAGCAGCTGGCGTTCCTGCGGCAGTTGCAGCGCTTGTTCCAGGAGGGCGATTTCACTTCGACCTACAAGTACGCGTTGCTGCTCGCGCTGGCTGAACTGGCGATCGAATGCGATGGCCACGCAGGCGCGGAGCTGGTGCTGCCGATGGAGCGGATAGCCGGCAAGTTTGCTGAGTTTTACTGGCTGCAATCGTTGCCGTATTCGGCCGATGCCACCGGCAACCATGGGGTGCTGTTTCAGAATTCGGGGCTGCAGGTGGCAGTTATCGGGCACCTGACCGCGTTGCGCGATCTGGGTATCAGCACCTTGTCGCAGGCGCGGCAGCACCCGCATTGGCCGCGTACGCTAGAAGCCATCGCATCCCGCGTACGTGATATGCCGGTACCGCGCTTGCAGAGCTTGTCAGGGAGTTCGGTCGTTTTTCTGTTTGATCCGGCGACGGTAGGTAAGACGCTGACGCTGTTGCCCGGCGTGGCGTTCCACTTGCGCCGGTTCCAGGGCTTTATCCAGCAACTGGTGCGCGCCGGATGGGTCAATTACATCCGCAGCAACAACAAGAATGCGTCGCTGGTCGGGCAGGGCGCCGACCTCGAAGCGTTCCTGTTCATGACACCGCGCGCGGCCCTGGCGAAGGTGGAGCAACTGCTCTCACCGCTGCAGGACCGGCGCTGCTTCTTTTGTCAGCAAGGCCTGCACGAAAAAGGCGACGTCGATCACTTCATCCCGTGGTCGCGTTACCCGCGCGATACGGCGCTCAATTTCGTGCTGGCCCACAAGAAATGCAATACCGACAAGCGTGACTTGCTGGCCGGCGGCGCACACCTCGACCGCTGGCTCGAGCGCAATGCGCGGGAAGGCGCGACGATCGCCGGCCAGTTGCAACAGGCCGGCTTCGTGTCGGAGCCGGGCGTGGAGATGATGGTGGCGTCGTGGGCATATCGGGAAGGGGTGAGTGCCGGCGTGCAGGTCTGGCAGGGGTGTGGAAACACGACGCGGATCTCGCCGGACGTGATGCAGTCGTTTGGCTGATGCCCGGGCGGACAATGCTGGCACGATGCCAATGGCGGTCAGGCCGCTGTCATGCCCCCGGGTTTTTTCAGGACGGCATGCGCCGCCCTTCGACTTCACTGATTTGGCAGGATAGCAAGATAGCTTGCGAGGCTAGTCCGCCGTTTCAGCCATTTGCAGCCGTCTGCTTTCGCCTTGCCGTTCGAACATCCAGCCCGGATATTCGGCGGGCAGGCGGCTGCAGTCGTCGAGCAGGCGCAGTTCGTCTGCGCTCAGGGTGACCTTGGTCGCGGCGATGTTGTCGGCGAGCTGGTCGGGACGCTTGGCACCGACAATGACGCTGGTGACCTGCCGTTGATGCAGCAGCCAGGCCAGTGCGATCTGCGCGACCGAGACGCCGTGCGCGCTGGCGATCGGATGCATCACGTCAATGCAATCCCAGGCCCGCTCCTTGTTGACCGGCGGGAAATCAAAATTCGTGCGCCGGCTACCTGCTTCGGCCTGCTTCTCGCGACCGTATTTTCCGCTTAGCAACCCGCCGGCCAGCGGACTCCAAACCATCAAACCAACGCCTTCGCTACGCAGCATCGGGATCAGTTCGCGCTCCAGATCGCGGCTGGCGATGGTGTAGTGCGCCTGTAGCGATTCGATCCGCGCCAGGCCCAGCCGTTCGGAAATACCAATCGCCTTGGCGATCTGCCAGGCCGCCCAGTTGGACACGCCGATATACCGGACATGGCCGTGCCGTACCAGCTGGTCCAGCGCGCGCAGGGTTTCTTCGATCGGTGTTGCCGGATCGAAGCCGTGAATCTGGTACAGGTCAATGTGATCTAGCTGAAGGCGTTGCAGGCTGGCCTTGACGCCATCGAGGATGTGGCCGCGCGAGGCGCCGCGGGCATTCTGGCCGGGGCCGGTTTCGCCAAACACCTTGGTGGCGACGATGACTTCGTCGCGCGGGATCTTCAGGTTTTTCAGGGCCTGGCCGGTGATCTGTTCCGACAGGCCGCCGGCATACACATCGGCCGTATCGATAAAGTTGATGCCGGCATCGATCGACTGGCCGATCAGGCTGTCAGCGTCGTTTTGCTGCAGCGTGCCGATTTTTCCCCACATGCCGTCGCTACCGCCGAAGGTCATGGTGCCGAGGCAAAGTTCTGAAACGAAAAGGCCGGTGCGGCCAAGTGCGTGATATCGCATGGTGTTGGACTCCTGGTGAGTGAGTCACCGCGGCTGAGCGCCGGGGTGTCTTTTTTAGCATACGCGCCGTTGCGCGTTGCTGCAGCGGGCCCGAATTTGTACCGATGATTTCTTTCGTTTGCCAATCCTGCGCAGGCGTTGTCCGTCAGTCATGCGGATTTTTGGTGTGCTAAGTGCGGCAACTCATAGAAGACGGCGAAGTGCGTCGTCTACCCTTGATCAGCAGCCTTTTGCGTCAAACAGTTTTGTTTGACTGATGCTTGAATTTTTCTTGAGGTCTTTCCATGAACCGTACTATTTCAGATCCTGACGTTCGTCTCAGTAACCGGCCTGTCTATGCGATGCTGGTGCAGTTTCCTGCTGTCTGCTTTGTGGCCACTCTGGTCACTGACATCGCGTATTGGCGGACCCAACTTTTCCTCTGGGAGACGTTTTCGATCTGGCTGCTGACAGCCGGCTGTGTGCTGGCAGGCCTTGCCGGGATCGTCGGGCTGATCGGTTTTGTACGCGACCGCCGCCTGCGCATGGCACCGATGGCATGGCCCCATGCGCTGGCCAGCTTGCTCGCCCTCGTGCTGTCAATCGCTAACGCATTCGTCCATAGCCGCGATGGCTATGTGGCAGTCGTCCCGGACGGCCTGACCCTTTCTTGTATCGTCGTACTCGTCATGCTGGTCGTCACCTGGATGGGATGGCCCCCCGCTGCCCGCAGCGCACTACTAGGAGCCGCGTCATGAATAACACCACCGAACTCAACACATCCCCCATGACCCTATCCGGTCCCCGCTTGTCACGGTTGGCAATGGCCTGCGCCGTGATCATTTCGGCCGGCATGCTTACCGCTTGCGGCGAGAGCACGATCGCCCCACCGGACACCCAGTACGGTGCCAAGCCTGACTTGCCGCAGCCGCAGGCTTACCTCGTTCCGCCAATGAAAGTTCCGTCTGCCAGCAGTTGGGCCCAGGGCGACACACCGACCGTCCCGGCGGGGCTGAAGATCGAGGCGCTGGCAACGGGGCTGGTGCATCCGCGCTCGCTGTATGTGCTGCCGAACGGCGACATTCTGGTGGTCGAAACCAATGGCCCGAAAGCGCCGGTCAACCGTCCGAAGGACTTGATCATGGGCTGGGTGAAAGCGTTCGGCCGCACCAGCGGCGCAGGTGGAAATCGCATCACCTTGTTGCGTCCGGCCAGTGGTAACACGCCAGCGACGCGTACCGTTTTTCTTGAAGGGCTCAATTCGCCGTTCGGCGTCGCGCTGGTCGGCAACGAGCTCTATGTCGCCAACACCGATGCGGTGATGCGCTATCCGTATGTCAGTGGCGAGACGCAAATCACGGCTCCCGGTACCAAGCTGGTTGACTTGCCTGGCGGTTCGATCAATCACCACTGGACCAAGAGCCTGCTGGCGAGCGCCGATGGTTCCAAGCTCTTCGTTGGCGTCGGCTCGAACAGCAATATCACCGAGAACGGTATGCCGTCGGAGCTGAACCGGGCGGCAATTTGGGAAGTCGATCGCAGTACCGGTGCCATGCGTATTTTCGCCAGCGGCCTGCGTAATCCGAATGCAATGCAATGGGAGCCACAGAGCAAGAAGATGTGGGTGGTGGTCAACGAGCGCGATGAAATCGGCCAGAATCTGGTACCCGACTACATGACCTCAGTTCAGGACGGCGGCTTCTATGGCTGGCCGTATAGCTACTACGGTCACCACCTCGATCCGCGCGTAATGCCACAGCGGCCGGATCTGGTCGCCAAGGCGATCGTGCCCGATTACGCGCTGAGTTCTCATGTGGCACCGCTAGGCCTGGTGTTCAATAACGGCGCCAGCCTGCCGGCCACCTATCGCAGCGGCGCTTTTGTCGGCGAGCACGGCAGCTGGAACCGCAATCCGGTCAATGGCTACAAGGTCGTGTACGTGCCGTTCAAGGAAGGGCGACCTGACGGTCCTCCGCTGGATGTGGTCACCGGTTTCCTGACAGGGGATAACCGGGTCAACGGTCGTCCGGTCGGCCTTGCCATCGATGCCAGTGGCGCTCTGCTGATCGCTGACGACATCGGTAACGCGGTATGGCGGGTGTCGGCTTCCGCCAATCCGTGATCTGAAAGGCGGTTCGGGAGAGCGGTTAATGCTCTCCCTGCAATCGGCCCTGCGCCCCTGCACGCATGTGACTTCCCTCGCAAACATTTTTTTAAACAACACTTCCATGCTGCGTCGCATATTCGTCGACTGACGCCCCTAAAGTCGTCCACAATGCAGCGATCAACGGTAGTCTTCGTACCGCCGTGTGTCACCAAAGCAAAGTCCCTAGTCAGATCACCGCATTACTGCTGAAGGACTGCTGCCACGATCCAGCGTAAGGGGTTTTTGATGCGACCATCCACCACACCACTTGCTTTACTTGCCCTGATATCAGGATTGTTCTGCGGTCTGCCGACAGGCGCGCAAGCCTCCGGTACCCTCGATACGATCCGTCAGACCCGCACGATTCACATCGCCCATCGCGAATCTTCCTTGCCATTTTCGTATCTCGACGATCACCAACTTCCGGTGGGCTATACCGTTGATCTATGTAAAAAAATTGCCGAAGCGGTTCAGCGGCAGCTGAAATTGCCGCGTCTTGAGATCGTGTATGTGCCGGTGACTTCGGTAACCCGCATCCCGGCCATCGTGGAGGGCAAGGCCGATCTCGAGTGTGGATCGACGACCAACAATGCCGAGCGCAGAAAGCAGGTCGCGTTCACGATTCCGCACTTTATTGCGACCGTGCGCATGCTGGTCCGTGCGGATTCAGGCATCAATAACTGGGTAGATTTACGCGGCAAGACTGTCGTC
>AEPR01000599.1 GCA_000195205.2 Oxalobacteraceae bacterium IMCC9480
CCTGCGCAAATTGATTGCACAGACCGGCGGTTTCGGCGGCACCGAGTTGCAGGTCAAGCATCAGCGCGTGATGGCTTTGCCAGGCATCGGCCGGCAGCAACGCGATGCCGATGTCCATGTGGCGCAATGCTGCCTCGAAGGCCGCGGCACCGCGCGCCTTGATGCCGGCGCGGTAATTGAGTCCGGCCAGATGCAGCGCTTCAGCGGCATCGACGATGCCGTCGCGTCCGGCATTGAGCTGGGCGACGATGGCGAACAGGCGGGTGTCGAGATCGGCTGCGCGGGTATCGCGCAGCAGTTCGCGCCCGATCCGCAAATGACTGGCCGCGCGCGCGGCACTGTCGGCGCTGGCATAGGCCGCCTGCTGTACGCGGTCATGCAGGAAGCGGTAGCGCACCTGCGTTGCGCCCTCCTTCCTGTCGAGGTATTTGTACTGTTCGCCCAGCGGATGCACCAGACCCGCCAGCAATGCCGGCCACAAATCCTGCTGCGTCTGCCAGCCCGACTGCGCACTGACCACGGCCAGCGTATCGAGATCGAACTGGTTGCCGATGCAGGCGGCCAGCTCCAGCAAATGCCGCGCCGGCAGCGGCAGGCGGCGGATCCGCTCCAGCATCAGGTCGATCACGTTATCGGTGTAATCGGCATTGGCGATGGCAGCCGCATCCCAGTCCCAGCTGTTGGTCTCGTGGCGATACTGCAAATGGCCGGCGTCATGGATCGCGTGCAGGAACTGGTTCAGGAAAAATGGATTGCCACGGGTTTTCTGGAAGCACAGTGCGGTCAGGCCGGCGCAATGATCCGGCGTTACCCGCAAGGTGCCGGTCACCACTTGCCCGACCTGTATCGCGTCGAGCGGCATCAGCGTCAGCACGTTCACCGGGAAGCCATCCTGCTGCAGGCGTTCGCGCAGCGCCGTCAGCGGATGCAGCGCATCGACTTCGTGATCGCGGTAGGCACCCACGCATAACAGGTAACGCTCCTGCGGTGTGCGCATCAGCAGTTCCAGCATCGCCAGCGTTGGCGAATCGACCCATTGCAGATCGTCGAGAAAAATCACCATCGGCCGGCCCGCCGCTGAAAACACGCCAACGAAGTAGCGGAACAGCCGGTTCAGCCGGTGCTGCGATTCAACCGGCGGCAAGGCGATCACTGCATCGGTCGGCCCGACGATCAGTGCCAGTTCGGGGATCAGCGCGACGATCACGCCGATCTGTGTACCGAGCGCTTCATGCAAGGCGTTGGCCCATTGGCGCAGCTGCAGCTCCGGTTCGCACAGCAGTTGCCGCACCAGTTCCTGGAAGGCCTGCACCAGCGACGCATACGGCACATCGCGCCGGAACTGATCACATTTGCCGGCAATAAAAAATCCGCCCTGCGCGACGATGGGCTGGTGCACTTCATGGATCAGCACCGACTTGCCGACACCCGAGTAACCCGCCACCAGCAGCAGTTCTGCCGGACCGGCACTGGCGCGCGCAAAGGCGCCCAGCAGCGCGGCCGTCTCCGGCTCGCGTCCCACCAGGGTTTGCGGAATCAGAAAATGATCGTTGTGATCCGACAGCACAAACACCGTGGCGGGCAGACCGGACTGCGCGATGCTGCGGCACCGGGTCAGGTCGCGGATCAAGCCGGGCAATCCCTGATAACGCTGATCGGCATTTTTTTGCATCAGGCGCTGCACAATCGCCAGCAGGGAGACAGGCAGTGCCGCCAGCGCCGGCAAGGACCAGTCGGG
>AEPR01000598.1 GCA_000195205.2 Oxalobacteraceae bacterium IMCC9480
TTATGCCGACTGGTGCGTCGCCTGCAAGGAGTTCGACAGCATCACCTTCCGCGATCCTGCCGTTCAAAAGCGCCTGGCAGGCGTGCGCATCCTGCAGGCAGATGTCACCGCCAATACCGTTGATGACAAGGCCTTGCTCAAGCGTTTCAAGCTGTTCGGTCCGCCCGGCATGGTTTTTTTTAGCGCCAGCGCGGCCGGACTGGTCAGCCATAAAGTGATCGGCTACCAGGCCCCCGGCGAATTCCTGGCGTCGCTGGACCGCGCCGCCATTCCCTGAGCGCGTGTGGTTAATCGGAACTGCTCGAAAAAAATACCTGAAAGCATGTATTTGATGTGCTGCTTCAAACCAAAAGTACCGTACGATCGACTCATGGTTTTCTTGTTGATGCGCTTTCTCACCTGCGGAAAAACTGATGACTACAAAAAACATCTCCCTGCCGGCCTTGCTCCTGGCGCTACTTTGCCTGCCGGTACACGCCCTCGATATCGGCCAGCCCAGCCCCGAATTTGCGCTTCCCGGATCGGCGGGCACAGTCCGGCTCGGTGACTTCAAAGGCAAAATCGTCTATCTCGATTTCTGGGCCTCGTGGTGTGGTCCCTGCAGGCAATCGTTTCCGTGGATGAACGACATGCAGGCGCGCTACGGCAGCAAGGGCCTGCAGGTCATCGCTATCAATGTCGACAAGAAAAGCACCGACGCCGACCTCTTCCTCAAGGACCATCCCGCCAACTTTAGCGTGGCCTTCGATACCGAAGGAAAAACACCGCTGAACTACGGCCTCAAGGGCATGCCCGGCTCGGTACTCATCGGTGCCGATGGCAAGGTCCTGCTGGTCCACAACGGTTTCGTTCCGGCCGACCGGGACGCCCTCGAACGGCAGATCAAGCAGGCACTCACCAGCCAGGAGAAGTCATGAAGACCACCCTTAACAGGCTGGCATTGCTCGTCGCGGTGACCGCGCTGGCGGGGTGCAGCAGTCTTGGTCAAGTGCAGCCGTGGGAGAAAGGCAACCTGGCCAAGCCCTCCATGATGTTCGGCGGCGATCCGCTGGACCAGGCGTTCGTCCAGCACATCTACGACAGCAAGGAAAACTCCAGCGGCGGTTACGGCGTTGGCGGCGGCGGCTGCGGTTGCAATTGAGGATACCCATGAAAAAACATCGACATAGTGCTTCCTTGCCATCGGCGTCCGGTGTGCTCGACGGATTTGCCGGTAACGTCGCTTCCAGCGTCCTCATGGCTTCGCTGATCCTGCCCGGCATGGCCGTGCTGGTCGCGCGCGATGCCGCGGCAGAAACCGTGCCGGAAAAGTCCACCATCGGTCTCAAGTACGGCAGCTACCAGGACAGCCAGCCGGGCCTTGACCGCATCAAGGTCAGTTCGCCACAACTGTATGTGCAGGTGCCGGTCGCCGGGGTCTGGGCAATCGAGGGATCGGCCACCGGCGATAGTGTTTCCGGTGCGTCCTCGCGCATGCATACCGAACGTTCCAGTGCCAGCCAGATGAATGATTACCGCAAGGCGGCCGGCATGAAGCTCACCCGATACCTGTCGCGCGCGACCGTCTCGGCCAGCGTGTCCTATTCGACCGAACACGATTACACCTCGCGCGGACTCGGCCTCGAAGCGAGCTGGTCGACGGACGACAACAACCGCACATTGACGGTCGGCTACGGGACCGCCAGCGATCGTATTGACAACACGTCCAACGGCACCAATACCGCCATCGACCGGCACAAGCACACCCACGAACTGATGGTCGGTGTCACGCAAGTGCTGACGCCGACCGATATCGCCCAGCTCAACCTGACCCGCAGCCTGGGTGCCGGTTATTTCGACGATCCCTACAAATTCCTTGACCAGCGCCCCGACCGGCGCAATGCCTGGATCGCACTGGCCCGGCTCAATCATTACGTCACTCAGTTCGATGCGGCACTGCGTGGCAATTATCGCTATTACACCGACACCTTCGGTATCCGTTCGCACACGCTGGGCCTCGAGTGGGAGCAGCCTTTCGGACGCTGGAGCATCACGCCGGGCGCGCGTTATTACAGCCAGAGCGCGGCCAATTTTTATCTTGATCCGGTGCTCGACACGACGGGCCAGTACGACGTCGGCGCCACGCTGGCCAGTGGTATCGACGTCGCGGGTGCCCGCTCGTTCGATGCGCGGCTGGGCGCGTTTGGCGCGATCACCTTGTCGGGAAAGATCAGTTACCGCGTCACGCCCGACACGGTCATTGATGCCAAATTCGACAACTACCAGCAAGCCGCCCGCTTGCATCTTGGTTCGGCCGGCAGTCCCAACCTCGACAGATTCCGGGCGAATTTCTTGCAGCTTGGCTTGACGCATCGCTTTTAGTGCTGCGGTTTTCTGGTATTTCCGATCACCCATGACGTCGCAAACGACCCGCTCACCATGAAACGCTGGCGCACCTTACGATTCGAATTCCAGGCCATGGCCTCGCTGTGCAGCGTGCAGATGGACGGCACCGACGAGCGCCTCATGCGCCGCGCGGCCGATGCCGCGATTGCCGAAGTGCGTCGCATCGAGTGCAAGTATTCGCGCTATCGCGACGACAGCGTCATCTGCCGCATCAACCGGGCCGCAGGGCTGGCAGCGGTCGTCATCGACGAGGAAACCGCCGGCTTGCTCGATTTTGGCAACCAGCTCTGGCAGCTCAGTGACGGCTTGTTCGACATGACTTCCGGAGTCTTGCGGCAAGCCTGGGATTTCCGGAAGGGCGGCCTGCCCGAACCGGCCCGGCTGGCCGGTTTGCTGGCGCGGGTTGGCTGGCAAAAGCTGGAACGCCATGAGCGGCAGGTGCGTCTGGCATTGCCCGGCATGGAGCTCGATATCGGCGGCTTCGGCAAGGAATATGCCGCCGACCGCGCGGCGGCTGCCTTGCAGGAGGCCGGCATCCTCCATGCGCTGGTCAACCTCGGTGGCGATTTGCATGTGCTGGGACGACGTGGGTTGCCCGAGTGCGACAACGCGCCGTGGCAAGTAGCCATCCAGCATCCGCGGCCGCCGCCGGATCAAGCACTTGCGACGCTGGCATCGCTGCCGGTAGCGCGGGGTGGATTGGCCACCAGCGGCGATTACGAACGCTTTTTCATGCATCAGGGACAGCGTTACTGCCACATCCTGGATCCGCGTACCGGCTGGCCGGTGTCGTACTGGCAGTCGGTCAGCGTGCTGGCGGCCAATACCACGACGGCTGGCGCACTGGCCACGATTGCCATGCTGAAGGGGGCTGCGGGCGAAGCGTGGCTGCAGTCGCAGGATGTGCGTTATCTCGCCGTAGCGCCCGATGGCCAGCCCGTCGGCATGGCATTTCCATCGCGGCAGGGATTGCCCTGCTAGCGGATTTTTCTCTTTCACACCCCATTTAGGAGCGCGCTCATGAAGCTGATTCCCGGTATGGTATTCACGCAATTTCCGTATGGTCTGATCGCGGCATCGGCCGTCACGGCCATGATGCTCGCCGCGTGCGGCGGTGGCGGTTCCACCGCGACGCCGGCGCCCGTGGTCACCGCCACGGCGGCAATCACCACCACCGTCATGGATGGCCTGATCAGCAACGCGCTGGTCTGTGTCGATAGCAATGCCAACGGCAACTGCGACGCCGGAGAAATCCAGGCACGCACCGACGTCACCGGCAAGGTGACGCTGACCGTACCGGCGGCCATTCAGACCACCGCAAACCTGCTGGCGATGATAGGCACCGATGCGATCGATGCCGACACGGGGCCGGTCCCCAAGGCCTACACGCTGCGCGCGGCGACCGGGCGACTGGCGGTGATCAGTCCCCTGACGACGCTGGTCCAGGCCAAAATGGACAGCGACAAGCTGAGCATCGAAGCAGCCGAAGCGGCAATCAAGTCGCAAGCGGGGCTGAGCATCTCGCCGCTGGATGATTTTGTTGCCAGGCGCGCTACGAATGCCGACTACAAGAAGGCCGGCGAAATCGCCCGCATCATCGTGGTCAGCGTGCAGCAAGCCGGCGCTGCAACAGCGGTCGATCCGGCCACGTGCAGCATCAGCAGTACGGAGTTGGCCAGCACTACCGATGGCAGCGGCAACAACAAACTGGTCTACCGCGATCTGGTAAACCGTTTTTCGGAAGTGGTCCGCAGCTGGACTAGCGTCGCAGCCCAGCAATGCGCGCAGAGTGATCTGGCGAGCAGCTGCGAGACATTTATCCAGAACAGTGCGCATGTGGTGACGAGCTGCGTGCCAGCGACGTCCGTGACACCGACGCCGACGCCGACGCCGACTCCAACGCCGACTCCGACGCCGACACCGACGCCGACGCCGACGCCAACACCGACTCCGACGCCAACGCCAACGCCAACACCAACGCCAACACCAACG
>AEPR01000597.1 GCA_000195205.2 Oxalobacteraceae bacterium IMCC9480
TGCGCGCGCGTGGGCACAACAAGCTGTGCCCACCCTACGAATTTGTACAATCCGCTGGCTCCCGGAGTAAACAATGCAATCCAAGATTCTGTCCCGTCGCGATCTCGACTTCCTGCTCTACGAATGGCTGCATGTCGAGAAACTGGCCGAGCGCGAGCGCTTTGCCGATCACTCGGCCGATACCTTTAACGCCGCCATCGATACCTGCGAGCGCATCGCCGTCGACCTGTTCGCACCGCATAACAAAAAGAGCGACCAGAACGAACCCCACTTCGACGGCAAGTCAGTCCACATGATCGGCGATGTCAAAGTCGCGCTCGATGCCTTCAGCGCCGCCGGTCTGATGGCCGCCGGCCAGGACTTCGACAACGGTGGCATGCAACTGCCCTGCGTGGTCGAGAAAGCCGGCTTCGCCTATTTCAAGGGCGCCAATGTCGGCACCTCGTCATATCCCTTCCTGACCATCGGCAACGCCAACACGCTGATGAAATGCGGCACGCCCGAGCAGATCGAGACCTTCGTCAAGCCGATGCTGGCGGGCCGGTTTTTCGGCACGATGTGCCTGTCCGAACCGCAGGCCGGTTCCAGCCTGTCGGACATCGTTACCCGTGCCGAGCCGCAAGCCGATGGTACCTACCGGCTGACCGGCAACAAGATGTGGATCTCGGCCGGTGAACACGAACTTGCCGAGAACATCGTCCATCTGGTGCTGGCCAAAGTGCCGGGTCCGGATGGCAAGCTGATCCCCGGCGTGAAGGGCATCTCGCTCTTCATCGTGCCTAAAAAACTGGTGAATGCCGACGGCACTTCGGGCGAGCGCAACGATGTCGTGCTGGCCGGCCTGAACCACAAGATGGGCTATCGCGGCACCACCAATTGCCTGCTCAACTTTGGCGAAGGCAAGTTCACGCCGCAGGGCAAGGCCGGTGCGATCGGCTATCTGGTCGGCACGGTGCACAAGGGCCTGGCCAACATGTTCCACATGATGAACGAGGCGCGCATCGGCGTCGGCCTCGGCGCGGTGATGCTGGGGTATACCGGTTATCTGCACGCGCTCGATTACGCCCGCAACCGTCCGCAGGGCCGCGCGCCGCAAGCCAAGGATCCGGCCATGCCGCAGTTGCCGATCATCGAACACACCGATGTGCGGCGCATGCTGCTGGCCCAGAAATCGTATGTCGAAGGCGGGCTGGCGCTGGCGCTGTACTGCTCGAAACTGGTCGATGACGAGCGCACCGCCACACCCGAAGAACGCAAGCGCGCGACGCTACTGCTCGATATCCTCACGCCGATCGCCAAGTCATGGCCGTCGCAATGGTGCCTCGAAGCGAACAACCTGGCCATCCAGGTCCATGGCGGTTACGGCTACACGCGCGAGTACAACGTCGAACAGTTTTATCGCGACAACCGGCTCAATCCGATCCACGAGGGCACGCACGGCATTCAGGGACTCGACCTGCTCGGGCGCAAGGTGGCGATGCAGGATGGCGCGGCGCTGCACGCGCTGTGCGCTGAAATTGAGCAGACCGTCGAACGCGCCATGGCCGTGCCATCGCTGGCCGTCCATGCCAGCGCGCTGGAGGCGGCATGGCAGCGCATCGTCGCCGTCACGCGCACGCTGCACGAAGCCGGTGACCTGAACCGGACACTGGCCAATGCCTCGCTGTATCTCGAAGCATTCGGTCATGCGGTGGTGGCGTGGATCTGGCTCGAACAGGCCTTGCTGGCCGTCGCCAAGGACAGTTCGCACGATGCTGATTTCTACAGGGGTAAACTGCAGGCCTGCCTGTACTTTTACCAATGGGAGCTGCCGAAGATTGATGCGCAACTCGATCTGCTGGCCAGCCTCGATACGACCACGCTCGACATGCAGGACGCGTGGTTCTAGTTAGGAAAAAAATGATCAAGCACATCGTCATGTGGACCCTCAAAGACGAGGCCGAAGGTGCCGACAAGGCCACCAACCTGCTGAAAATGCAGGCACTGCTGGAGAGCTGCAAGGACATCGTTCCCGGCATCCTGAAGTTCGAGGTCTCGCTGGCCCAGCCTGGTCTGGAATGCACCTGCGATATCGTGCTGTATTCCGAATTCGATACCGCTCACGCACTCGATGACTACCAGCACCACCCGCTGCATGTCGCCACCAAGCCCTTCATCGGCGCGGTGCGCGCCACGCGGCATTGCATGGACATGCTGGTGGAAGCGCCGGTGACGTCGTCCCTGTAATCGCAGATTTTTTAAACCACAACCATAACAATTCGGAGACCGCATGCGCACACCCCAGCAACTGTTCAACCTCGACGGCAAGACCGCACTGGTCACCGGCGGTTCCCGCGGCCTCGGCCTGCAAATTGCCGAAGCACTCGGCCAGCAGGGCGCCCGCATCGTGCTGTCGGCACGCAAGCAAACCGAACTCGATGAGGCCGTCGCGCATCTCAAAAGCCTGGGTATCGATGCCTCCGCGGTTGCCGCCGACCTGTCGCAGGAAACGGCCGTCGATGCGCTGGTCACCGAGACACTGAGCCGCCTCGGCCACATCGACATCCTCGTCAATAACGCCGGCGCCACTTGGGGGGCACCAGCCGAAGACCATCCGGTCGAGGCCTGGGACAAGGTGATGAACCTCAACATCCGCAGCATCTTCCTGATTTCGCAAGCCGTCGGCAAACGCTCGATGATTCCGCGCAAACACGGCCGCATCATCAACGTCGCCTCGATCGCCGGCTTGTCCGGCAATCCGCCGGGCATGCAGACCATTGCGTACAACACGTCCAAAGGTGCAGTGGTCAACTTCACCCGCACGCTGGCCGGTGAATGGGGTCAGTACGGCATCACGGTCAATGCGCTGGCACCGGGATTTTTCCCGTCGAAGATGACCAAGGGTTTGCTGGCCACGCTGGGCAAGGACGAACTGGCCAGTCACGCGCCGCTGAACCGGCTGGGCGACGACGAAGACTTGAAGGGTGCGGCCGTGCTGTTTGCGTCCGACGCCAGCAAGCACATCACCGGCCAGATTCTGGCGGTCGATGGCGGCGTGTCGGCAGTCTGATGGACTGGACGGTCGCCAAGCCGTTTCCAAACGAGATCCCGTTTCTGACTGAAATGGGCGTCGAGTTTCTCGGCGCGATCGATGGCGAAGCGCGCGTTGCGCTGACCCTCGGCACGCGCCACATGAACAGCTGGCAGGTCGGCCATGGCGGCGTCACGATGACCTTGCTCGATGTAGCCATGGCGCTGGCCGGACGTTCGCTCGATCCGGAAGCCAGCGGCGCTGTCACGGTCGACATGCACACCAGTTTTTTGCAACCGGCCGGTCATCCGGGCAGCCGCATCATTGCCATCGGCCGGGCCAGCCATCGCGCCACCACACTCGTCTTTTGCGAAGGCGAAGTGCGCAACGGTGACCTGCTGGTCGCGCGCGCGATGGGCACCTTCAAATTCCTCAAGCGGCGCGCCGCCGGCCGCAAGCTTGATCACACATTCATTCCCTGAACAAGGAGTCCAGCATGACTACTACCCGTCAGATCGTCCTCGCTTCCCGTCCTACCGGCCACGTCAGCGCCGATAATTTCCGGCTTGAAGAAGTCGCCGTGCCGGTCATCGTTGATGGCCAGGTACTGATCCGCAATCACTATCTGTCGCTCGATCCGTACATGCGCGGCCGGATGGAAGACAGCAAGAGCTACGCCGAACCGCAAGCCATCGGCACCGTCATGATAGGCGGCACCGTCGGCGAAATCGTCGATAGCAAGAACCCGAAATTCGCGGTTGGCGACAAGGTCGTCGGCGGCTCCGGCTGGGCCGAGATGACGGTCTCTGATGGCCAGATGCTGCGCAAGGTTGACACCACCCACATCCCGCTGTCGGCCTATCTGGGTTCGGTCGGCATGCCCGGCATGACCGCCTGGTTCGGCCTGACACAAATCATGCAACCGAAGGCCGCCGAGACCATCGTGGTCTCGGCGGCCAGCGGTGCGGTCGGCAGCGTGGTCGGCCAGCTCGCCAAATTGCGTGGCTGCCGCGCCGTCGGCATTGCCGGTGGTCCGGAAAAATGCGCGTATGTGGTCAATGAATTGGGCTTCGATGCCTGCGTCGATTACAAGTCGCCGAGCTTCGCCGCCGATCTGGCTGCAGCGACGCCGGATGGCATCGATGCGATCTTTGAGAACGTCGGCGGCGTGGTCTTCGATACCGCACTGGCGCGTATGAATGCATTCGGCCGGATCGCGGTCTGCGGTCTGATCGCCGGCTACAACGGTGAACCGATGGTGCTCAATAACGTGCGCATGATCCTGACGATGCGCCTGACGATACGCGGCTTCATCGTCTCCGAGCACATCGACCTGTGGCCTGAAGGCTTGAAAGAACTCGGCACGTTGGTCGCCACCGGCAAGCTGAAATTCCGCGAATCGGTGGCCCAGGGATTGGACGCCGCACCGGAAGCCTTCATGGGTCTGCTCAAGGGCAAGAACTTCGGCAAGCAGCTGGTCAAGCTGATCTGATTTTTCCCTTAGCCTTTGGAGAGCGCCATGTCCGACCTGATCCTGCACCACTATCCGACGTCCCCGTTTGCCGAAAAAATCCGTCTGATCCTGGGCCACAAACAGCTGGCCTGGAAGTCGGTACTGATCCCGGTGATCATGCCCAAGCCCGATGTGGTGGCGCTGACCGGCGGCTATCGCCGCACGCCGCTGCTGCAGATCGGCGCTGACGTGTACTGCGATACCGCGCTGATCGCTGATGTGCTGGAGCGCCGCGCGCCGACGCCGTCGCTGTACCCGCACGAGCGCACCGGGCTGATCCGCACGGTGGCGCAATGGGCTGACAGCACGCTGTTCTGGACCGCGATCGCGTATGCGTTCCAGCCGGCCGGCATGCAGGCGATGTTCGGCAAGCTGCCGCCGGAACACCTGCAAGCCTTCGGTGCAGACCGCGCCGCGATGCGCGGGAATGCGCCACGCATGCCGGTTGCGGAAGCCACGGCCAACCTGACCGAGTACATCGACCGGCTGGAGAACATGCTTGCCGATGGCAAGCCCTACCTGTTCGGTGCCTTGCCGGGGCTGGCCGATTTTTCGGTCTATCACCCGGTCTGGTACGTCAGCCGCGTGCAGGGTCTGTCGACCATCCTGGAGCGGGCACCGAAGCTGCTGGCCTGGCTGGCACGGATGACGGCCATCGGTCATGGCACTGCTGAAAAAATCAGCAGTACGGATGCGATCAACATCTGTCGCGACAGCACGCCGCTGGCGCTGGAGACGGCGGTCACTGACCTGCACGACATCGCCCTTGGCGAGCGCGTGACGATCACGCCGACCGACTATGCGCTCGATCCGGTCGAGGGCGAGCTGGTGCTGGCCAGCGCCACCGAACTGGCCGTGCGCCGGCACGACGAGCGGGCCGGCACGGTCACCGTGCACTTCCCGCGCAATGGTTATCAATTGAAAAAAGTCGCATAAAAAAACCTACGGAGACAGCATGAAAAATTTTACGAACCGGGTCGCCGTCATCACCGGCGGCGCCAGCGGCTTCGGCCGTGAATTCGCATTGATCGGTGCCCGCCTGGGCATGAAGCTGGTGCTGGCCGATGTGCAGCAGGATGCCCTCGATAGTGTCAAGGCCGAACTCGAAGCACTCGGTGCCGAGGTGCTGGCCGTGCGTTGCGACGTGCGTCACGCTGACCAGATTCAGGCGCTGGCCGATGCCACGATGGCGCGCTTTGGCGCGGTCCATCTGCTGTTCAATAATGCCGGTGTCGGCTCGGGCGGACTGGTCTGGGAAAACACCCAGGCCGACTGGGAATGGGTGCTGGGCGTGAACCTGTGGGGCGTCATTCATGGCGTGCGCATCTTCACGCCACTGATGCTGGAATGCGCCAAGACCGATCCCGAGTACGAAGGCCATATCGTCAATACCGCCTCGATGGCCGGCTTGCTCAATGCGCCGACGATGGGTGTGTATAACGTCTCCAAGCATGCGGTGGTATCGCTGACCGAGTCGCTGTATCAGGACTTGCGGCTGGTCGAAGCACCGATCAGCGCGTCGGTGCTGTGCCCGTATTTTGTGCCGACCGGGATTTCGCAATCGCATCGCAACCGGCCTGACGATGTCGCCAATGCGGCGCGCCCGACCATCAGCCAGCTGGCGGCGCAAGCCATGTCCGACAAGGCAGTCAGTTCCGGCAAGGTCAGCGCGGCAGCAGTGGCCGAGATGACTTTCGCGGCAATCGGCAGCGATCAGTTCTATGTGTATTCGCATCCGCAAGCGCTCGGCCATGTGCAAAAACGCATGGAAGAAATCATCACGCAAACCAACCCGGGCGACCCGTATGCCGGTGCCGAACATGTGCGTGAGATGCTGCAGGCAAAGCTGAAAGCCGGAGCGTAATCATGACGACCGCGATCCGCGACAACCAGTTCGCCACGCTGGCCAATGGCACGCGCCTGCATTACGCCAGCGCGGGCCAGCCGGGCCAGCCGCTGATCCTGTTCGTGCATGGCTTCCCGGAATTCTGGGGCGAATGGGAAGCGCAGTTGCAGCAGTTCGGCAGCACGCATTTTGCGGTCGCGCCAGATTTGCGCGGCTTTAATTTGTCGGACATGCCACCTGATCTGTCGTCGTACAAGGCACGTCATATCGTCGACGACCTGCGTCTGCTGATCGGTCATCTCGGCTACGAGCAATGCATCCTGGTCGCGCATGACTGGGGCGGGGCGATTGCCTGGAACCTGGCGATCGCGCTGCCGCAGTTGCTGCAGCAACTGGTGATCATCAATTCGCCGCATCCGTATCTATTCATGCAGGCGCTGGCCAATGACGCCCATCAGAAGGCTTCTAGCGATTACATGAACTGGCTGCGCGCCGAGGGTTCGGAAGCGGCGCTGGAGAAAAACGACTTCGCTTTGCTTGACGGGTTTTTCAATGGCATGGGCCAGCCACCGGCCTTGTGGTTCGACGAGGCAACGCGTGAGCGTTATCACGCGTGCTGGCGGCGCGGCCTGCGCGGCGGGGTCAATTATTACCGTGCCTCGCCATTGCACCCGCCGACCGATGATCATCCGGGTCCGTTGAAACTGGCGCTCGATCCGGCTGCTTTCCGCATTACGGTGCCGACCCGCGTGATCTGGGGCGAGACCGATTTTGCCCTGCCGAAAACACTGCTGGATGGCCTGGATCAGTTTGTCGATGATCTGCAGATCGAACGGGTGGCCGAGGCATCGCACTGGATCGTTCATGAGCAGCCGGTGTTGGTCAATCGCTTGCTGCGGCAGTTTGTGGCCCAGATATCGATGCCATGAAGCACGTTACTGCATGGCAGTGAAGGCCGAACTTGGTACTATTGCCCACCTCAATAGAATCCCGGCCGGCTGCAGAGCATGTTAAAAAAAATTCCCGTTGGTGAACTCCGGCCAGGCATGTACATCCACGAACTGTGCGCGTCCTGGCTGGAGTCGCCGTTCTGGAAAAAATCGTTCCTGCTGGAAGATGAGGTGATGCTGGCGAAAATTCACAAGAGCAGCATCGAGGAAGTCTGGATCGATACCGGTAAGGGTGATGATGTAGCGCAGTCAGTGCCCGTCGCCGACGAAGAAATCCTTGCTCCACCCGTTGTGCCCGTCCATGTCGTGCGCGTGGCCTACCGCGACGTGGAGCGCGTGTCGATGGCCGATGAAGTCGGGCGCGCCACCAGCATCGTCAACAAATCGCGCGAAGCCGTCGTGTCGATGTTCAGCGAAGCGCGCATGGGCAAGGCCATCGATGCCAGCAATGCGATGCCGCTGGTCGAAGAAATCGCCGCTTCGATCATGCGTAACCCCGGCGCACTGATCGGTCTGGCGCGACTCAAGACCGCCGACGATTACACCTACATGCATTCGGTGGCCGTCTGCGCGCTGATGATCGCGCTGGCCAGCCAACTCAAGCTCGACGATGAAACCATCCGCGAACTCGGCCTGGCCGGCCTGCTGCACGACATCGGCAAGATGGCCGTGCCGGCGACCATTCTGAACAAACCCGGCAAGCTCACCGATGATGAATTCGTCTCGGTCAAGCAGCATCCTGCGGCGGGTCACGCGATGCTGCTGGCGGCCACCGGCATCGGTGCCATCGCCCTCGATGTCTGCCTGCATCACCACGAAAAAATGAACGGCAGCGGTTACCCGCATCGACTGGCAGGTGAGCAGATCAGCCTGTACGCGCGCATGGGAGCGGTCTGCGATGTCTACGATGCGATCACTTCCAACCGGCCTTACAAGCAGGGCTGGTGCCCGTCGGAATCGCTGAGCAAGATGGCCGAATGGAGCGACGGACATTTTGATCCGGTGGTGTTCCAGGCCTTTGTGCGCAGCATTGGTATTTACCCGGTCGGGACGCTGGTGCGGATGGAGTCGGGACGACTCGGCGTGGTGGTCGAACAGCAGGAAGGCAAGCTGCTGTTACCGAAGGTGCGGGTGTTTTATTCGGCAACGACGATGGCCCACATCGTACCGGTGCTGCTGGACCTGGCCGGCGCAGACAGCAGCGACAAGATCGTCGCGCGTGAAGAGGCCGGCAAATGGGGCCTGACCGACATCAATCGCTACTGGCTGGGCGACGACGCGGCCAAGGCCTGAGTCGTCACAGCATCGGCATGCGCAGCAATGCCACGATCGGATCGCAGGTAGCGCTCTGGTAGGTCGACGCATCGGTCATGTCCCACTCGTCGTTCTTGCGATTCAACATCCCGGAAATAATCATGTCGCGCGCGAACTTGCGCCGGTCAGCCGCCGCCGAGGTCGACGAGCGTGATGCCGTCGCCAGCGCACGCACATCCATCACGCCGCTGGTTTTTCCCATTGTCTGCAAGGGCTCGGTCTGGCCGAGCGCAGCGATGAGGTTGTTGACTGCGTGCTCCAGCATTTCATGCGCTTCTTTCTGGATTGCGCGCAGGGCGGGGATTTTGGTGGGGTCGGCGACCAGTTTGGCGAAGGCTTCGGGGTCGAAGGGGGCTTCGAGGGGTTCCGGTTGGTCAGGGGCGTCGTCAGTGTCCATGGCTTGGTCCTTGGGGAACTAATTGGTTACGGGGGATGCTGTTGAGTTTTGGTTTGTAGGCTTGTCGATGATGGTGGTTGTGATTGGCTAGACTCCGGGTTGGCCTGGGTAGCCTAGTGGTGGTGACCCAAAGGCACTGGAAGCCGGATAATGGGGCAGAGGCTGACCGCCACTAGTGTTTCCCTGGTCAGCCTGATTCAATTGCTGGTGACTTCCCGCGTGGTGATTGTCTTCTTGCTGCTCGACCTGGTTGCCTTTGCCAAACTGATTGGCAGCGAGTTTGACTCCTTGAAATGCACCATACGCCAAGCCACCCATCAGAAGCATGTGTGCCACATCGCCGCCGGTGTCGCCAAAGAGGTGTTGTGCGAGATCCATCATTTCTTCAGCGGCGGATATGCCGAGACTCAATCCAATGGCACCGCCGACGATCATGCCGAGTGCGGCGACGACTTGTTTGGCGCTGATGTTCTTGAAGGCGCCAGATACCGCTGAGCTCATTTTAGTTTGCTCTCCCATTGAGCTGGCACCATGATGCGGTCCAGCGTTCAATCTTTGTTCCATGTGGTGTGAATGCTTTTGTAGCTCACCGTTTTCAGTTTTTGTCGCATTTAGCTGGTGCTTAAGCCCAGCTACTTCGTGCTGATGGTTGGACTGAAGCTGAGTCATCCCATGTTCTTGTTTTTCAAGTTTTTGGGTCAAGTCATGCACTTTTTTCTGCAGATCGTCAATTTCAGTTGATGCTGCTGCCTTGCTGTCTTCAGTGAGAGCACCAGCAGTTGGCGCAACAGCCTGACCGTCAGGGTAGCCGATCGCTTTTTTAGCTGGATCAGGAGTAGATGTTCGACCGGTGGAATTTTCAACTGCGGGTTTTACTGGAGAGCCGCCACTGAGATTTTCAGGTGCTTTGTTGGCGCCTAATTGTGGCCTGTAAAAGCTGGCAGCAGATTGCTTAATTGAATCCATGGCGATCTCGTTTTCGGTTGGTACACAATTGCACGGGGCCTATATGGCGATGCTGACTTCTTTGGCTTAATTTGTTCTGATTCACTGTTATGTCGCCGTGTTGAATACCAAAGTTCCAACGTATGGGAATCGTAGGGTGCAATAACCGCAGGGCAT
>AEPR01000596.1 GCA_000195205.2 Oxalobacteraceae bacterium IMCC9480
TCAGGTTTTCGATGCTGCTGAAGGTGTCGCCCTGCGCATCGCCGCCGGTGGCCGTGCCCAGATCGAGGTTGACATTGACCGCCAGCGACGAAGCACCATAGCTGGCCGTGTCATTGCCGGCACCGCCGATCAGGACATCGGCACCGCCTGCGCCTTCAAGCACGTCATCGCCGCTGCCGCCATCGAGCCGGTTGGTACCGGCATCGCCGGCCAGGACATCGTCGAGGGCGGAACCGGTCAGGTTCTCGATCCCGCTGAGGACATCGCCTGCGGCATCGCCACCGCTGCCGACGCTGCCATCGAGCGCAATATTGACGCCGGCCGTCGACGCGGCATAAGTGGCGGTGTCGACGCCGCTGCCGCCAATGAGGGTGTCAGCGCCGCCCAGCCCGGCCAGCAGATCGTCACCGCCATTGCCGCTGAGGACGTTGTCGCCGGCGTCGCCGGTGAGGGTATCGGCCAGGCCGGAGCCGGCCAGATTTTCGATGCTGAAGAAAGTATCGCCCAGCGCGTCGCCACCACTCTTGACACCCGTAGCCAGGTTGATCGACACGGCACCGGACGAGCCGGCGTACGAGGCCGTATCGCTGCCGGCACCGCCGGTGAGGACATCAGCACCGGCACCGCCTTCGAGGATGTCATTGCCGGCACCGCCATCGAGCCGGTTGGCCAGGGCGTCGCCGGTCAGGCTGTCGTCGTATTGGGAGCCGGTCAGGTCTTCGATGCCGGTCAGCACATCGCCGGTGGCTTCGCCCGCCGTACCGCTGCCGGCGAGCAGACTGACCGTCACCGCCGCGCCGGCCCCGGCATAACTGGCGATGTCGCGACCATCGCCGCCGATCAGGGTGTCGGCCCCCAGGCCACCGGCGAGGACGTCGTCGCCGGCCCCGCCGGACAGGATGTTGGCCCCGGCGTCGCCGCTGAGGACATCATTAAAATCCGTACCGGTCAGATTCTCGATATTGAGTAGGGTATCGCCCTGCGCGTCGCCGCCCTGCGCGAGGCGACGTGCCAGGTCGATCGTGACGCCCGCGGCCGAAGCGGCGTAGGTGGCGGTATCGTTGCCACTGCCGCCGTCGAGCACATCGGCACCGGCACCGCCGGCCAGCAGATCGTCGCCGGCACCGCCGTCGAGCCGGTTGGCACCGGCGTCACCGGTGAGGGTGTCATTGAAGTTCGAGCCGGTCAGGCCTTCGATGCTGGTGTACCGATCGCCGGAGGCGTCGCCGGTATTGGACGCCGGCACGAGCAGGCTGGCGCTGACGCCACTGCCGGCGCTAGCATAGCTGGCGACATCGGTGCCATCGCCGCCGATCAGCACGTCGGCACCGGCACCGCCGTCGAGCACGTCGTCGCCGCTGCCGCCATCGAGGCGATTGGCCGCACTGTTACCGGTGAGGGTGTCGTCGAAGGCGCTGCCGAGCAGGTTCTCGATGCTGCTCAGCACATCGCCTTCGGCATCGCCGCCGCTACTGACGGCGCTCTGGCTGACATCATTGAGGATCACTTGCACGGCGGAGGTGCTGGCCGCATAGCTGGCGGTATCGCTACCGGCACCGCCGATGAGGACATCGGCCCCGGCACCGCCAACGAGCAGGTCGTCGCCGTTGCCGCCATCGAGCCGGTCATTGCCGCCGGCACCATCGAGCACATCATTACCGTCGTTGCCGAGCAGGACGTTGGCGCTGGCGTTGCCGGTGAGGACATCGTCGAAGGCCGATCCGGCCAGGCCTTCGATGCTGGCATACGTGTCGCCCCGGGCATCGCCGCCGCTGCCTATGCCTGTGCCGAGATCAACGACGACCCGTTCGGCGCTGCGGGTGTAATCGGCCGTGTCGAGGCCGTCTCCACCGGTCAGCTGGTCGGCACCGGCACCGCCTTCGAGGATGTCGTTGCCGGCACCGCCGTCGAGCCGGTTGTCACCCGCATCGCCGCGCAGCGTGTCATCAAAGGCGCTGCCAAGCACATTCTCGATCCGGATCAGCTGGTCGCCGGCGGCATCCGTCCCGCTGTTGGCCAGCAGGCCGGACAGGTCGACCTGCACCGCGCCGGAAGAATGCGCATACGAGGCGGTATCGTTGCCGGCACCGCCATCGAGCACGTCGGCACCGGCACCGCCTTCCAGCACGTTGTCGCCGGCGTCGCCGATCAGGACATCGTTAAAGCCGGAGCCGGTCAGGTTCTCGATGCTGTCGAAGGTGTCGCCAGCGGCGTCGCCCGTGTTGCTGGCAGGATTGTCGAGGCTGACCTGGACGCTGGCCTGCGCGCCGGCATAGCTGGCCGTATCGTTGCCGGCACCGCCAATGAGGGTGTCGGCACCGGCTTCACCGGACAGCAGGTCATCGCCGGCACCACCATCGAGGCGGTTGTTGCCGGCGTTGCCGGTCAGGGTATCGGCGTTGCGTGAACCGATCAGGTTGTCGATGTCCTGCAACACGTCGCCCTGGGCGTCGCCGCCCTGGCCGATGCCGGTCGTGAGGTTCACGCGCACGCCAAGTGCGGAACTGGCATACGAGGCGGTGTCGTCGCCGGCCCCGCCGCGCAGCAGGTCGGCCCCGGCACCGCCCTCGAGCAGGTCATTGCCGGCACCGCCGTCGAGCGTGTTGGCACCGGCATCGCCGATGAGGTTGTCATTGAAATCCGAGCCGATGACCGCTTCGATGCCGTCAAAGGTGTCGCCCCGGGCGTCTCCGCCACTGCCCTGGCCGGTGGCCAGGTTGACCGTCACCGCGCTGGCGGAACTGGCATACGAGATAGTGTCAAAGCCGGCACCGCCGACGAGAGCGTCAGTGCCGCCGCGCCCTTCGAGGACATCGTTGCCGCCCCCCCCGTCAAGCCGGTTGTCACCACCGTCTCCGCGCAGGATGTCGTCGTGGTCGCTACCAGCCAGGTTCTCGATGCTGTCGAGCGTATCGCCCTGGGCATCGCCACCGCTGGCACTGCCGTCGCGCAAGTCAACCGTTACGCCCAGGACCGAGCCTTCGTAGCTGGCGGTATCGTTGCCGGTGCCGCCGAACAGCCGGTCGGCACCTTCACCGCCGACCAGCCAGTCGTTGCCCTGACCGCCGTCCAAGGTGTCGTTGCCGGCCTCGCCATACAGGCGGTCGTGCCCGACCAGCCCGTTGACGTCGTCATTGCCGGCACCGGCGCGGATCTCGTCGCCCAGGCCGAAGGCCGGGAACACCACGCCGGCGCGACCGGCGGCATCGCTGTAGAGCATGTCGGACGCACCGTTGACGTCGCGCACGATGGCTGGCAACACCAGCACACCGCCGACGTCCTTGCCGTCCATCTGGCCACGGATGGCAATGCTCAGGTTAAAGGTGGAGGGTGTGAACGCGACGCCGTCGGCGGCCACCGGGTACTGGATCATGACGGTCAGTTTGCTGGCAGTTTCAGCGGTCGCGCCGGCCGGCAAGTCAACGATCCAGGTGGCGCCGGCACGGGTCGCGCCGGTGACGATCCAGTCGGACGGCAGGCCGGAAATTGTCACGCTTTGCAAGGTGACGGCTGACTTGCCTTGAATATCGATATCGAGCAAGCGGGCAAAGCCGCTGCCCATCCCGCGCCCGCCATCACCACGGATGACGTCGTTGCCGCTGGTGCCAATAATTTGTTCTGGTGCCGCCTGTGCTTGCGGCGAGCGGTCGGTGGCGGCTTGTGCTGCACCGCCGGAACCGGTGATGTTGCTGCCGCCGCTACCGGCTGACACATCCTGCCCGGTGACGTTGTAGACCACGCCCTTGACATTGAGCTGGAGCGATTCCGGTGGCGGAGGAACGATAGGATTGCCGGGGCTTGTGCTGGCGGCGCTGGCGCGGTCGATACTCATGACCATCAGCCGTTCGGTGGCGCTGGAAGTGAAATCGGTCTTCGTGGTCAGCTCGGCACCGAGCGCAATCGGGGCGATGCCGCCGGGCGCGGTGACCGGCTCGGGCCGGGACTCGTCGCTGCCGGTGGCGATGGCGACCGTATCGGCCGGCTCGTCCGGGGCCGGCGCACGCTCCTTCAGGGGATCATGCTTGCTCTCGAAAGTACGACTGATGGCATCGACCAGTTCGACGCTGCCGGACTCGCCGGTGAGCAGCGCGGCATCGATCGCTCCATCGCTAAAAACGACGCGCAATAGCGGTTCGGCCATCGCCCGCAATGCCAGTCCCTGCAACAGGTGCTGCGCGCCATCGGCAGTGCGCAGCACCACGTCGACACCAACGACGCTGACGCTGACCACAGACGCCCGTGAGAAATTCAACGTGACACCACCACTGGACGACGGATGGATGATGAGGTTTCTTTTCATGGCGGCTCCGGTAGCAAA
>AEPR01000595.1 GCA_000195205.2 Oxalobacteraceae bacterium IMCC9480
CAGCCATTTTTTCGAGAAGCCAGCCGGTGCAGCATCGAATTGCGGATAGATGACATGTGCCGGCATCACGCCCGACAAGCTCAGTCCGAGCCAGCGATAGGGCATGGCGTCATCTGTGACAACAGCCTCGACGGCACGCTCGTCGACTGGAATAGCGACATGCGAATCGGCCTTGACGTAGCCATGGCCCGGGAAATGTTTGCCGCAATTGGCCATGCCCGCCAGCAGCAAACCATGGTTCAGGCTTTTCGCCAGCTGCGTGACGACTGCCGGATCGCGATGAAACGCGCGGTCTCCGATGACGCCCGATTCGCCATGATCAAGGTCGAGCACCGGTGTGAACGACAGGTCGACACCGCAGGCGCGCAACTCGGCGGCCAGTACGAAGCCGACATCGGTGGCCGCGCGGCAGGCAGCTTGTGCATCGAGGTCCCATAACCGGCCAAGACGCCGCATCGCCGGAAGTACCGTGAAGCCGTCTGTGCGGAACCGCTGCACCCGACCACCTTCGTGATCGACCGCAATCAGCACGCCGGGCCTGGCGGCATGGATCGCAGTAGTCAGCGCCACCAGCTGCGCACGGTCTTGCCAGTTGCGCGCAAACAGAATCACGCCTCCGGTCAACGGATGGCGGATACGGGCAATGTCATTGGCATCCAGCACAGTGCCCACCACGTCGAGCATGACGGGACCAGCGGTTTGATTGTTATTGCTGACTGGATGATTCATTTTTTCTCCACAATGACGAAAGCGACCGCGTAATCGGCTTCGTCGGTAATCGATACCTGGGCGGTCAGTTCGTGCTGCGCCATGAAAAGGGCCAATGCGCCGCTGGCCACGACAACCGGTTTGCCGCTAACGTCATTCAAGGTTTGCATCGCCCGCCAGGTCATTGGCATCCGCATCCCGAGACCAAGCGCTTTCGAAAAAGCCTCCTTCGCTGCAAAACGTGTCGCCAGAAAACTCAGGCCACGCAGTTCGGACCTGGCAGCGCGCTGGTGGTATTTTGCCAGCTCTTCGATACCTAAAATTTTCCCGGCAAAGCGCGGACCGCTGCGCTTGAGCGCTGCGGCGATGCGGTCTATGCGGATGATGTCGGTACCGATGCCATAGATGATGGCCATTATTGCCTGCCGGCTTGGGTCAGCACGGCCTTCATTTCACCGACTGCCGTTTGCCATCCGACTATGATCGCCCGGATCAGCAAAGCCTGGCCAACCTGGATCTGGACGACGTCCTCGAGCGCGGCGAGCCGGCCGGCATTGGTCAGATCGATGCCATGCGCGATCTGTACCTGCATGCCGAGGCGGGTTGCCGCTGCGGCGCATGCTACAAGTCGTGCGAACTCAGCGTCGGCGATCCCGGCTGCACCCAATTTACTTGCGTCCAATTCTATCGCGCATGCACCTGCCGCGTGGGCAGCCTGCACCTGCTCAACGCTGGTGTCGATCGCTAGTGCCAGCTCGATCCCGTGCGCGTGCAATTGCTGCGCAATGGCTACGCTCACGTCATCGATCGCAAGGCAGATACGATGCGGTTGCACACTGATCGCCTCTGTGAGCGATGCACCGCCGGCGGCGAGATGCAGATGCAGTCTGATCATCAGCGCCGACGCTATCGCGGTGAGCAAGGCCGGTGCGATCTCGCCTGCTACCAGGCTGATCACATCGGCCCCTGCGGCTTGGGCGACGGTGGCGGCCTGAACCAAATCGGGCCCGGGTCGATCCGCGCGCAATCGCGCCAGAGGCATCAGGTCAACGCAAAAATCAGAACCGGTGGAATGGGGATTGAGATAGCTCATCGGTAGCGGGCAAGCCTAAAGCTGGGTCAGATCGATCAGGATCTGCCGGGTGTTGAGGGGAACGCCTCCAAGCTGGTGTGCCAGCAGGAAGCGCATCAAAAATTTGCTCTGGCTTTGCGTCGTGGTGCCGGCGTAATCTTCGCGCTCCATATCCAGCAAGGTCTGGCCGGAGACGCGCGGCCAGATATCCGACGGTCGGGCAAGACGGACTCCCCGCTCCGGATCCACCACATAACTGCTGGTCGGGACCACGGGCTCGCGCGTTCCCGAACACAGACTCAGGTCAGCGGCGACACCGGTCTGCTTCATCAGACTGAGTTCGAATTTACGCAAGACAATCGTGGCTGCCTCGCCGTGCGCCAGTTGATTCAACGCTGAAACGTAGTGATCAAACAAACCCGGATGCGGGTCATCGCGGGCGATCAGTTTGACCAGCAGTTCATTGAGATAGAAGCCGCATAGCAGGGCTGACTTTTCAAGTGGAAGCAAGCCACCGACCCACTCTGCGGCAGTCAGTGTGCGGATCTCGGACTTGCCGGTCCAGCTCAAGGAGAGCGGCTGGAAGGTCTGCAACACGCCACGCAATGCCGAATGGGGCCGCTTGGCCCCCTTTGCCACCAGCGCAATACGGCCGTGCTCACGAGTGAACACGTCGATGATCAGGCTGGTTTCCTTGTGGGGATAACTGTGCAGCACAAAGCCGGGTTGGCCAGCGATGCGTACGGGCTTTTCCGGCGAGGCGGTTCGGCGCGGCCGCACTGGCGGCTTGGGCACCGGCACCGGCACCGGCGCGACAGGCTGATCGGCCACGCGACTCACCGGGCCGGCTTATTCGTAACCGTAAGCGCGCAGACCGGCTTCGTTATCCGCCCAACCCGACTTGACCTTGACCCAGATTTCGAGATAAACCGGACCACCAAACAGTCGCGCCATGTCCAGGCGGGACTGGGTCGAGATCTCTTTCAGGCGCGCGCCCTTCTGGCCGATCAGCATCGATTTGTGGGTCGAACGCTCGACCAGGATTGCAGCAAAGACCCGCCGCAAATCGCCTTCCTGCTCGAATTTCTCGATCAGGACGGTACTGGTGTAAGGCAATTCATCACCAACGAAACGAAATACTTTTTCACGGATGATCTCAGCGGCGAGAAATTTCTCGCTGCGATCGGTGATGTCATCCGGACCGAACTCCGGCGGGTTCTCAGGTAGAAAACGTCGCGTCTCCTTTTGCAGACCATCAAGCTGAAAGCCCAATGTGGCCGACACCGGCACCACGGCCGCAAAGTCATGCTTGGCAGCGATTTGCTGCGCGAACGGCAACAGTACGGCTTTGTCCTTGACCCGGTCCGACTTGTTGATTACCAGGATGCAGGGCACCGTGTCAGGGATCAGATCGAGCACTTGCTGGTCGGCCGGACCGAAAGTACCGGCTTCGATCAGGAACAGGATCACGTCAGCCGACGTGAGCGTGTTGGCAACCGTCTTGTTCAAGGTCTTGTTGAGCGCGTTGGCATGCTTGGTCTGGAAGCCGGGCGTATCGACATAAATGAACTGCGTGTCTTCAACAGTCTGAATGCCCGTAATACGATGTCGCGTGGTTTGCGCCTTGCGCGACGTGATGCTGACTTTCGCGCCGATCAGCGCATTCATCAACGTCGACTTGCCGACGTTGGGACGGCCGACGATGGCAATGTAGCCACAGCGGAAATTCGGGTTTAATGCGGATTCAGTCATGCGATTTTCGATTTGGTAACAGAGAGGGAGATGGTTGTTTCAGAAGTCGTTACCGGCTCCTGCACAACAACGGTAGACGCAGGCGAGGCGGACTTGACCGCCTTGCTAGTCACTTTTTTTGTTTCAGGTTGATTGGCTGACAGCGAAGAATCGGGGATCACCGACTCCGCTGGGTGATCACCCTGGATGGTCGCAATGCCACTCAACTTCAGTTGGGATGCTCGCGGTTTACTCTTGCGGACACTTGCGGTCCCCTTGGTCAAGCTTGACTGCACGGCGTCGAGCGCACATTGCGCTGCGGCTTGCTCGCCCGCCCGACGACTGCCGCCCGTACCGAAGACCTGAATATCGAGCTTGGGTACAAGGCACTCTATTTCGAATTCCTTGGTTATGCGCAGCACCATGGGTAGCGACTACGTTGTACTGCGGCAGTGCGATCTTTTTACCCTGCAAATATTCCTGCAGCAAAGTCTTGGCATCTTTACCTAGTGTCTTCGGATCGACCGAGTCGAGAATCGGAATGTAGAGCGAACGAATCACATCACGCGCTGCATTGAAACCGGCATCGAGAAAAATAGCACCGAATAGCGCTTCGAGCGTATCAGCGAGGATGGATGGCCGCCGGAAGCCGCCTGACTTCAGTTCGCCCTCGCCGAGGTGCAGAAACTGAGAAATCTCCAGCCGCTGCGCTATTTCGTACAACGCTTGCTGCTTGACCAGATTGGCACGCAACCGGGACAGATCGCCCTCGTCCACCTTGCTGTAGCGTTCGTACAGCAGCGACGCAATGACACAGTTCAATATCGAATCGCCAAGGAATTCCAGACGTTCATTGTGGGCAATGCTGTGGCTG
>AEPR01000594.1 GCA_000195205.2 Oxalobacteraceae bacterium IMCC9480
CCACCGACATACCCTTGTCGGTACTGGACACAACCGGCGGCAACATCAAATTTTCTTCTGCTGTCAGCGATGAAAAAATCCCGCGCTCCTCGGGGCAGTAACCGACGCCCAGATGCGCAATTTTGTGTGTCGGAAGATCGATGGATTCAACGCCATTGATTTTGATCGACCCTTTACGGGTCCCGGTCAATCCCATGATGGCTCGCAATGTTGTGCTACGACCCGCACCATTACGACCGAGAAGCGTGACTACCTCGCCTTTTTCGACTGTGAGATTGACGTCATGCAAAATGTGAGATTCACCATACCAGGCGTGCAGCCCGGAAATTTCAAGAGCCTTGACCGACATCAGTGATTTCCTTCCAGCGCGCTGGTGGTGGTGCCCATATAGGCTTCCATTACCTGCGGATTATTCGATACTTCCTGATAGGTCCCTTCAGCCAGCATCGCGCCCCGCTGCAGCACCGAAATCCTGTCGCAAATGCCAGCGACCACATTCATGTTGTGCTCAACCATCAGGATGGTCCTGCCGGCCGAAACTTTCTTGATCAGCGCCGTCACACGATCGACGTCTTCATGACCCATCCCCTGAGTTGGCTCGTCGAGCAGCATCATCTCAGGATCCATCGCCAGCGTGGTCGCGATTTCCAGCGCCCGCTTCCGGCCGTACGGCAAATCGACGGTAATCGTATCGGCGAATTCTGCCAAGTCGACTTCGGCCAGCAACGCCATTGCACGATCGTTCAGCGAAGCCAGGCTACGCTCGCTTTTCCAGAAATGAAAAGACGTTCCGAGCGTGCGCTGCAAACCGATGCGGACATTTTCCATTACCGACAGATGCGGGAAAACCGCTGAAATCTGGAATGACCGGATGATGCCTTGCCGGGCAATCTGAGCAGGTTTTGCCGAGGTAATGTCCTTGCCGTTGAAAAGGATGTGGCCCGATGTTGGTACCAGAAATTTCGTCAGCAGATTGAAGCACGTCGTCTTGCCTGCGCCGTTAGGTCCGATCAGCGCATGAATGTGACCGCGTTGGACACGCAGGTTCACAGCATCGACGGCGGTGAATCCCTTG
>AEPR01000593.1 GCA_000195205.2 Oxalobacteraceae bacterium IMCC9480
CCTCCACAGGCCGATCCGTATGTCCAGAAGCGCGAAGAAGATGCCGCCGCCAGGAACGACGCCAAGATGAAAAAAGACATGGCCAAAGAGCAGTACGAGGACAGCAAGGCGCTGGCTGAGTCCGACCTGAAAGCCGAGAAACGCGCGTCGGCGCGTGAGCGCAAGGCCAGGCTTGCTGCGGACATCAAGGCAGGCGCAAAAGCCAACATCGGCAACTGACCTCACGCTGCACATCGAGCCGCCGCCCCGTAAAACGGGCGGCGGTTTTTTTATCGGCCGGCCGTTAAAATGAGGCCCCGATGCCATCCAGCAAATCCCGTTGAAACCACCCCGCCAGCGCAAGATCATCCACTGCGATTGTGATTGCTTTTATGCCGCCGTCGAAATGCGCGATGACCCGTCCTTGCGCCTGCTGCCGGTGGCCGTCGGCGGACGCGCTGACCAGCGCGGCGTGGTGGCCACCTGCAATTACGAAGCTCGTCGCTTCGGCATCCATTCGGCGATGGCTACGGCGCAAGCGGTCAAGCGTTGCCCCGGACTCGTCGTGCTGCGTCCGGCGATGGAAAAATACCGCCTCGCCTCGCAGCAGATTCTGGCGATCTATCGCGATTACACCGACCTGGTCGAACCGCTATCGCTAGATGAAGCCTATCTCGATGTCACCGATGCGACCCGGCACGGCGGCAGCGCCACGCTGATCGCGCAAGAGATCCGCGCCCGCATCGAAGCGACCGTCGGCATCACTGCATCGGCCGGCATCGCGCCGAACAAATTCATCGCCAAAGTTGCCAGTGACTGGAACAAGCCCGATGGCCAGTTCGTCGTGCGCCCGCACGAAATCGATGCCTTCGTCGCCGCCTTGCCGGTCAAGAAATTGCATGGCGTCGGCAAGGTCACTGCTGCCAAACTCAATGCGCTAGGCGTGCATGTCTGCGCCGATTTGCGCAGTTGGCCGCGCGCCGAACTGCTGCAGCAATTCGGCAAATTCGGCGAGCGGCTTTACAGTCTGTGTCGCGGCATCGACGAGCGTGAAGTCAATCCGGATTCCGAGCGCAAATCGGTCAGCGTTGAGGAAACCTATGTCACCGATCTGCCGGATCTTGCGTCCTGCGCCGCCGAACTCGACGCGCTGATCGACATGCTGATCGTGCGGGTCCAGCGCGCCCAGGCCGAGCGCCATATCCACAAGCTCTACATCAAGATCCGCTTCGCCGACTTCCGTCAGACCACCGTCGAATGCGTCGCTACGACAATCGATCGTGACATGCTGCACAGCCTGCTCGAGACCGGGTTTCGACGGCGTGAGCAGGCTGTGCGCTTGCTGGGGGCGGGTGTGCGCTTGGGGGAAGAGGACGAGCCGGGAACGCAGTTGTCCTTGTTCGAGTTGGAAGAGCAGATGGATGACTCGCTCCCTGGAGAGTCCGCTCATAGCGATTAAATCAGCTCACATTGCTTGAATCGGCTCATATCGGCTCATATCAGCTCATAATGAGCCGATATGAGCCGATTCCAGGAGCAATACCATGTTGCCTATCGATAATTTGTTGAAAGTCCTGCGCGAACGGCATCTTGCTGGTCGGGGCAGTGCAACGTCAACCGAGCTTGCCCGGCTCGCTGGAGCGAGTCCCGCCACAGCCAAGCGGTGGCTGGAATTGCTAGTGCGAGCAGAGAAAGTGGCCCGTGCAGGGCAGGGTCGGGCGACCCGCTATGCATTCGTTGATGCGCCTGAGCAGAACATGCTCAGCGATACTCCCGTCCCCACATCCACAGGCGACACGCCAACATGGTCTGCAGCCAGTCTGTCGCTGCGCAAATTTCTGGCAAGTCCTCTGGCGGCGCGCAATCCGGTAACTTATCAACGGCGTTTCGTTGATGATTACCAACCGAACCAGACATTCCTGCTGACGGATTCGCTGGCAAACGACCTGGCCGCAGAGGGCCGGCTCTCGGGGCAGCAACCTGCGGGAACCTATGCCCGTAAAGTCCTGGAGCAATTGCTGGTCGACTTGTCCTGGTCGTCGTCGCGGCTTGAAGGCAACCGGTACACGCTGCTGGCAACACAAGAGCTTTTTAGCAGCGGCGCATCGAAAGACGATCCCGACACGGTCATGCTGCTCAATCACAAACGTGCCATTGAATTTCTGGTCGACGCGGTACCGCAATACGGGCTGACCGGTTCCGTCATTCGCAACCTGCACGCGTTGCTGATGCAGGACTTGCTCATGGATACCAGCGCGCTCGGCGCCATCAGGGAGCAGGTCGTCAACATCACCGACACGGTCTACGTGCCGACGCAGATTCCATTGCTGCTGGAAGAGATGTTTGGCCTCATCATCGACAAAGCCCGGCTCATCAAGAATCCGCTGGAAGCAGCATTTTTCCTGTGGATTAACTTTGCGTACCTGCAGCCTTTTGAGGACGGCAACAAGCGCACCAGCCGGCTGGCCGCGAACGTGCCGTTGATGCTGTACAACTGCGCGCCGCTATCCTTCCTGGATGTCGAACCGAATGATTACGCCAGCGCGATGATCGGCGTCTACGAATGTCTTGATGTCTCGATGGCGGCCGATCTGTTCGCATGGACGTACCGGCGTTCGCTGACAAAATACGCGGTCGTCGTCGCATCGATGGGAACGCCTGACCCGCTGCGGCTGCGCTACCGGGAAACATTAAATGAGGTGATCGGACAGATTGTCCGGGACCGCAGGGGCCTCCTCGAGGCGATGGACACGTCAAGGGTGACCGCGGATTCTGATCCCGAATTCGAAGATCTGCTGTTGAGTGAATTGCAAAAACTCGATGCCAATAACTGTGCACGATATCGGCTGACGATGCGTGCGACCGAAGCATGGATTGATGCGGGTAGGCCGCGATAATGAATGTGCCCGCCAGCGGGCAAAAGTGTTGGGACATAAAAAAAGCCTGCTTGCGCAGGCTTTTTTATATTGGCGGAGTGGACGGGACTCGACCCGCGA
>AEPR01000592.1 GCA_000195205.2 Oxalobacteraceae bacterium IMCC9480
ATGAAGATAAAGAGCGCGTAAAAAAACCGACCTGCTGGTCGGTTTTTTTTACTACGGCAACCTCAGTCCCGCTGCCCGCCAAAGATACCCAGCAGTGCCAGCAGGTTGGCAAAAATATTGTAGACATCCAGATAGATGTGCAACGTTGCCGTGATGTAGTTGGTCTCGCCGCCATTGATGACCTGTTGCACGTCATGCAGGATGTAGGCCGAAAAAATACCGATCGCCAGCACCGAGACCACCAGGTACAGCGCCGGCATTTGCAGAAAAATATTGGCCACTGCCGCGACCAGAATGACCAGCATGCCGACAAACAGCCAGCGCCCCATGCCGGAAAAATCACGCTTCGAGACCGTCGCAATCGTGGCCATCACGCCCATGATCGTGGCAGTACCGCCGAAGGCGGTCATCACCAGTGTGCTGCCATTGGCGTAACCGAGCGTATGTGCAATCAGGCGCGACAGCATCAGGCCCATGAAGAAGGTAAAGCCCAGCAGGACGACCACGCCCATGCCGGTTTCCTTGGTTTTTTCGATCGCATAAAAGAAGCCGTAGGCAATTCCCATGAACAGCATGAAGCCGATGAAGGGGCTGCCGGCGAAGAGCGAGAAGTTCAGTTGGACGCCCAGCCAGGCACCAAATATCGAAGGAATCATTGACAGCGCAAGCAGCCAGTAGGTGTTGCGCATCACGCGGTGACCGGCGCTGCGGGTCACCGCCGGGGAAGAGTAAGTCTGGTCGTAATGCTGGTTCATGCTGGCTCCGGGTAAGTAGAATAAGGGGTCATGCGCCGGCTATCGTCATGGCTTTGGTTTAATCGGGGGGCTTCTATGCTAAAATCCGCGGTTCGTTGGTGGATCAAATTTAACACTTAACCCTTTAATTTCATTGGAGTTTTTACAGATGTCTATCGAACGCACCCTGTCAATTATCAAACCAGACGCCGTCGCAAAAAATGTCATTGGCCAAATTTACACCCGTTTTGAAAACGCTGGTTTGAAAATCATCGCTTCGCGCATGATGCATCTGTCACGCACCGAAGCCGAAGGCTTTTACGCCGTGCACAGCGCCCGTCCGTTCTTCAAGGACCTGGTTGACTTCATGATCTCCGGTCCTGTCGTGGTTCAGGCTCTCGAAGGCGAAAACGCCATTGCCAAGCACCGCGACCTGCTCGGCGCGACCGATCCGAAAAAAGCTGACAAAGGCACCATCCGTGCTGACTTCGCTGATTCGATCGATGCCAATGCTGTCCATGGTTCCGATGCCGTCGAGACCGCACAAGTCGAAATCGCGTATTTCTTCCCAGCACTGAACATCTATTCCCGTTAATTTTTAAATCCGGCCGCAGCGATGTTGCGGCCACATTGTTAGGACATCATGGCTCTCACCAATTTGCTGGACCTCGATCCCGCGCAGCTCGTTGCTTATTGCGGCGAACTGGGTGAGAAGCCGTTCCGCGCCAAGCAATTGCAGCGCTGGATCCACCAGTTCGGCGCCAGTGATTTCACGGCAATGACGGATCTGGCCAAATCACTGCGCGACAAGCTCGCGACGCGCGCAGTGGTGCAGTCTCCTGCGGTGATCAGTGATCACACCTCGACCGACGGTACACGCAAGTGGCTGCTCGATGTAGGGCAGGGCAATGCAGTCGAAACCGTGTTCATTCCGGAAGAAAATCGCGGCACGCTATGCATCTCGACGCAAGCGGGCTGCGCAGTCAATTGCCGGTTCTGTTCGACCGGCAAGCAAGGCTTCAATCGCAACCTGACGGTCGGTGAAATCATCGGCCAGTTGTGGATGGCCGAATTCGAATTACGCAAGACCAAGGGCATCGAGCCCGGCCCGAAAGGCGAGCGCCAGATCACCAACGTGGTGATGATGGGCATGGGCGAGCCGCTGCTCAATTACGAGCCGACCGTCACCGCGCTCAAGCTGATGCTCGACGATAACGCCTACGGCCTGTCGCGCCGGCGCGTGACCCTGTCGACCAGCGGCGTCGTGCCGAACATCGACAAGCTCGGCCAGGATTGCCCGGTGGCGCTGGCGGTATCGCTGCATGCGTCCAACGATGCACTGCGCGACAGCCTGGTACCACTGAACAAAAAGTATCCGCTCAAGGAATTGATGGCGGCGTGCGTGCGCTACCTGGAATTCGCGCCGCGCGATTTCGTGACCTTCGAATATTGCATGCTCGACGGCGTCAATGACACCGAACAGCATGCGCGTGAACTGGTGGCGCTGGTGCGTCATGGCGCGCAACTGGTGCCGTGCAAGTTCAACCTGATCCCGTTCAATCCCTTCCCCGAATCCGGCCTGACCCGCTCGAACAATCCGCAGATCAAGCTGTTCGCGCAAGTGCTGATGGATGCCGGCATCGTGACGACCATCCGCAAGACCCGCGGCGATGACATCGACGCCGCCTGCGGCCAGCTCGCCGGTGAAGTGCAGGACCGGACCAAGGTGCAGGAGCGCATGCAGAAAATGGCCGAGTACCAGCAAAAATTCGGCAAGGATTTCGGTCGACTGGTCGAGGTGACTTCTTGAAAAATACCGCTAGCCTGTTGTTGATTTCGTTGCTGGTCACGCTGGCCGGTTGTGTTACCACCGGTCCCGGTGCGCCGGGTAGCAGCGGGCAAGCCGAACTGGCCACCGCATCGGACCGCACTGACAACCAGCGTCGTGCGCAAATCCGGCTGGAACTGGCGATCAATTATTACCAGCAGGGCCAGTTGCCGGTGGCACTGGACGAACTCAAGCAGGCACTGCTGTCCGACCCCAACCTGTCCGATGCGTACAGCGTGCGGGCACTGATCTACATGAACATGGGCGAGATCAAGCTGGCCGACGATAACTTTCGCACGGCAATCCGGTTGGCACCGAACAATCCTGAACTGACCAGCAACTACGGCTGGTACCTGTGCCAGAACGGACGCGCGGCAGAATCGATTGCGTACTTCGAGGCGACACTCAAGAGCCGCACGTATCAGGAGCCGTCGAAGGCGCTCAACAACGCCGGCCTGTGCAGCCTGAAACTCAATGACGAAGCTGCGGCCGAGCGCTACTTCAAGCAAGCTTTCCAGTTCGATCCGACCAATGCGTCTGCCATGCTGAGCCTGGCGAACATTCATTACAACCGCCGCGAGTACGAGCGTGCCCAGTTCTATACCGGGCGCCTGCTGAAGGCCGATGTGCTGAGCGTCGAGGTGCTGTGGCTAGCGATCCGGACCGAACACAAACTAGGGAACCGGACTGCTGAAAACAGCCTGGTTACCCAACTGCGAAGGCGCTATCCGGCGTCCAATGAGTTCGCAGCCTACCAACGCGGGGCCTTTGATGAGTGAAGACGGATCCAATCCAGTGCCATTTGAACCAGCCACACCGGGCCAGCCGGAACAATCTGCCCAATCGACCTTGTCGCCAGGCGCGCAAATGGCGCGCCAGCGCGTCGCGCGCGGCTGGAGTATTTCGGAGGTGGGCTCCCACCTGAACCTGGCTCCACGTCAGATCCAGGCGATGGAAGACGATAATCATGCTGCCTTGCCCGGCATTGCGGTGACGCGCGGCTTCATTCGCGCCTATGCAAAACTGCTGGGCATCGACGCGGCCCCGTTGATGGTCAACCTGATCCTGCCGGTCGAGGATCTGAGCGGCAGCGTCGCTGCACACGCCCGACGCACGATGGCACCGACCCGTTTTTCCGATAACCGGCTGACCTCGGCGAGCGGACACCGGAGCTCGTCGAAGTGGTACTCCGCGTTGCTGGTGGTCGTGGCCGTGGTCGCGATCAGTTCGGTCGCACAGCACTACGGCTGGTTGCCGCATGACTTGGAAACGGCATCGGCCAAGGTGTCGTCCGGCCTGAGCGTGTTGCGCGGCGATGCCGTCGAACCGGACAGCAGCGGTCCCGAACCTTCACCGGGGCACATCGAAATTACGCCGGACATGCCGATCGGTACCACTCCTGCGCTGAGCGCCCCCGTGGCGGTTGATGTCCCTGTTGCCGAAGCGAAGCCGCCTGTCGTGCCTGCCACGGCCGCCATTCCGCCGGTGGACCTGGCGCTGGTTGCGCCAGCGGCGGCATCGACCAACAACCAGCTGGTGCTCAATGTGCGCAGTGATTCGTGGATCGAAATCCGCGGCAGCGGCACGACTACCGTTGCATCGAAACTCTATCGCGCCGGCAGCGTCGGCACCTTCGACATCGCCGAACCGGTCACGCTGGTGGTCGGCAATGCCGCCGGCGTCGATGCCACCTTGCGCGGTGCGCCACTGCCGCTGCCATCCGCGTCGAACAATAATGTTGCCCGCATCAACCTGAAATAGACCATGAGCCTGCTTTCTTCTGATCCACTTTATTGCCTGCCGATTCCGTCCGGTCCCGCGTTGCGCCGCATTGTGCGCCAGGTCGCCATCCGTCATGGCGATCACGTGATTCTGGTCGGCGGCGATGCCCCTGTCGTCGTGCAATCGATGACCAATACCGATACCGCCGACGCGATCGGTACCGCCATTCAGATCAAGGAGCTGGCCCGCGCCGGTTCCGAGCTGGTCCGCATCACGGTCAACAATGCCGAAGCCGCTGCTGCCGTGCCGGCGATCCGTGAACAGCTTGATCGCATGGGCGTCAATGTGCCGCTGGTGGGCGACTTCCATTACAACGGTCACACGCTGCTCAATGACTATCCGGACTGCGCCCGTGCGCTGTCGAAGTACCGCATCAATCCCGGCAATGTCGGGCAAGGCGCCAAGCGTGATACCCAGTTCGCCCAGATGATCGAAGTGGCCTGCAAGTACGACAAGCCGGTGCGCATCGGTGTCAACTGGGGCAGCCTGGACCAGGCACTGCTGGCACGCATCATGGACGAAAACGCCAAGCGCGCCGTGCCCTGGACCGCGCAGGCAGTGATGTACGAAGCACTCATTACCTCGGCGGTCGACAACGCCCTGCGCGCCGAAGAACTCGGCCTGGCGCGCGACAAGATCATCCTGTCCTGCAAGGTCTCCGGCGTGCAGGACCTGATCGCCGTGTACCGTGAACTGGCCAATCGATGCGACTATCCGCTGCACCTCGGCCTGACCGAAGCCGGCATGGGCAGCAAGGGCATCGTCGCCTCGACGGCGGCGCTGTCGGTGCTGCTACAAGAGGGCATCGGCGACACGATCCGCATCTCGCTCACGCCCGAGCCGGGTGGCGACCGCACCCGCGAAGTCATCGTCGGCCAGGAAATCCTGCAGACCATGGGCTTGCGCAAGTTCACGCCGATGGTCATCGCCTGCCCGGGCTGCGGACGCACGACATCGACCACGTTCCAGTCGCTGGCCGACAGCATCCAGACCTATTTGCGTGACCAGATGCCGGTCTGGAAAATCGATTACCCCGGCGTCGAAGCGATGAATGTCGCGGTCATGGGTTGCATCGTCAACGGTCCCGGCGAATCGCGCCACGCCAACATCGGCATCAGCTTGCCCGGTACCGGCGAGACGCCGGCCGCGCCGGTGTTTGTCGATGGCGAAAAAACCGTCACGCTGCGCGGCGAGCATATTTCAGAAGAATTCCAGGCCATCGTGCTGGACTACGTACAAAGCCATTACGGCAAGACCACCCCGGTGGCCTGAATCGATAGCGGAAACACACCCACATGTCAGATATGTCAGAGAAGTCAGATAAAAAAACGGCTCCAAAAAAAGCCGACAAGATCACCGCTGTAAAAGGCATGAACGATATCCTGCCGGCCGATGCCGGGCTGTGGGAATTGTTCGATAACACCGTGCAGACCGTGCTCAAGAGCTACGGCTTCCAGCAGATCCGCACGCCGATCGTCGAGTCGACCTCGCTGTTCGCGCGCGGCCTCGGCACCGTTACCGACATCGTCGAAAAGGAAATGTATTCCTTCGCCGATTCGATGAATGGCGACCTGCTGACCTTGCGTCCGGAAGCCACTGCCGGCGTCGTGCGTGCGGCGATCGAACACAACCTGACCTATGAAGGTCCGAAGCGGCTCTGGTACACCGGCCCGATGTTCCGGCACGAGCGGCCGCAGCGGGGGCGCTATCGCCAATTCCATCAGGTCGGTGCGGAAGCGCTCGGGTTTTCGGGTCCGGACATCGACGCCGAACTGATGATGCTGTGCCAGCGCCTGTGGGATGACCTCGGCCTCGACAACATCCGGCTCGAACTCAATTCGATCGGCAATGCCGAAGAGCGCAATAGCCACCGGATCGATCTGATCGCGTATTTCGAACAGCATCTGGAGGTGATGGACGAAGAAGCCAAGCGGCGCCTGCACACCAATCCGCTGCGCATCCTCGACACCAAGAACCCGGCGATGCAGGCCATGGTCAACGCCGCGCCGCAATTGCTGGCCTATCTGGGCGAAGAATCGCAAGCCCATTTTGACGGCGTGCAAAACATCCTGCGTCACAACAACGTACCGTTCACGATCAACCCGCGCCTGGTGCGCGGCATGGACTATTACAACCGCACGGTATTCGAATGGGTTACCGACGAACTCGGTTCGCAAGGCACGGTCTGCGCCGGTGGTCGCTACGACACGCTGTTCGACATGTTTGGCGGCAAGCCGACACCATCGTGCGGTTTTGCGATGGGCATCGAACGCCTGCTGGAGCTGATGAAAGCCGGCGGCGAAAAGTATGCCGGCAGCCAGTGCGACGTGTATGTGGTCCATCAGGGCGACGCCGCGCAGCTCAAAGCCTCGGTGGTCGCGGAGCGTTTACGCGATGCCGGCCTCGACGTTGTGCTACATTGCGCGTCGGCTTCGAGCAGCAGTGTCAAAGCGCAAATGAAACGCGCTGATGCCAGCGGTGCCGCCTTTGCTGTCATCCTCGGCGAGGATGAAGTCGCCGGTGACATGGCGACGGTCAAGGCATTGCGTGCGACTGATGGCGAGACACACCAGCATCAGCAGGCCCTGGTGCCGTTCGACAGCGTGGCCGACTATCTGGTGGACCAGATCATTGGCGATGACAGCCACGCGGACCACGACCATGCCGCGCATGATCACACGCATCACTAATCCTCTCATCCACCGATGACAATTCACGATTGAGACAAAGTTAACATGGCATACGATCACGAAGAACAAGAGCAAATGGCTAGCCTCAAAGCCTGGTGGAGCCAATACGGCAACCTGCTGACCTGGGCACTGACCATCGTGCTGGCCGGGTATGCGGCATGGTCCGGCTGGAACTACTACCAGCGCACGCAATCGACGCAGGCATCCATGCTGTACAACGAATTGCAGAATGCCGTCACGGCCAAGGACAACACCCGTATCCAGCGTGCCGCCACCGATCTGCAAGACCGTTACGTGCGCACCGCTTACGCCCAGATGAGTGCGCTGGTGGCTGCCAAAGCAGCGGTCGATGCCAACGATTTGCCGCGCGCCAAAGTCCAGCTGCAATGGGTTATCGACAAGGGTGCCGATGACGCCTACAAGGCGATTGCCCGCATTCGCCTGGCCGGTGTGCTGCTCGATGAAAAAGCTTACGACGCCGGTCTGGCTTTGCTGGCTGGCGACTTTCCGGCCGAGTTTGCCGCCGATGTCGCCGACCGCAAGGGTGACTTGCTGGTCGCACAGGACAAGCTGCCCGAAGCCCGCACGGCATACCAGCTGGCGCTCGACAAGGCAGAACAAAAAAATCCCGGACGTCAGTTGATTCAACTGAAGCTCGATGCCATCGGCGG
>AEPR01000591.1 GCA_000195205.2 Oxalobacteraceae bacterium IMCC9480
TTCGAAAGAAGGGCCTTTTTGCGTTGGGGGTGAAGGGTTTGGTTTTGCTCCCCTCGCGGGCTATAATCACGACCGAAAACACGACGAAACGTCGCTATAAATGGCTTGAAGCGCCTGTACCATGTTCTCAAAACTATGTACCCGGATTGCGGCGTGAACCATCCGTCGTGTTGATTTCGTTGAATTTGATTGCCTCTCCCTATGACGCGAGCGCTACCGCGTACAAACTTCCACAGTTCAACACTCATTCGCTGCCTTGCCCGTCTTGAGATCGTGGAAACGGTCGAGCAAGAAAACGCGTTTGCCGAAAAGTTGGGCCTGTGGGTTCACTTCGCCGATGCCATCACGCTATCTGCCGTGCATAGCGACATCACAGCTCCGATACCGACCATGCCGATAGCATCGCAAGCCAATCTGGGTGCTGCGATTGCCGTCGAATTCGACCGGACTCAAACCGGCTTGACCGATTCGATCATCACGAACTGCTCGCCGAAATCAGGAAAATCCCTGATCAAGTTGCCGATTCCCTTACTCGAGTTACCGATCGATCTCGCCGCGGCCTACGCGCCATATCGCTGGTTTTACGACGCTCATCAGCGCGACATGGAAATGCGTGTCCAGCCACTGCGAACCAAGGTCCGCAATGCCCTGGCGAAAGTGTCGCCGAGACTCAAAAAACTCGCCGACCTGGATGCGGCACTCGAGGCAATTCTGCGCGAGCGCGAGGGAAAACTGCTCTCGAAAATACCGGTACTTTTAAAAAAACGCTTTGAGCAATTGTTCAAAGTTCATCAGCAACGGCTTGCTGAGTCCCGCGAGGCAGACAACCCCGCGGCGTGGATACACCCAACCGGCTGGCTGACACAATTTTGCAATGACATGCAAATGTTGCTGTTGTCCGAACTGGAGCTGCGATTGCAGCCGACCGTGGGACTTATCGAAGCATTCGACACTAAGACAAACAATGAATAGACAGTTATTTACCGTCGCATTTTTTCTGGGAGCGCTCGGCATTGTCTGGGTAGGTGCCGGATTCATCCGTGACAATCTACTCGCGCTGATGATGACGATACTCATCGGTATCGTCTACGTTTATGGTGCTCTCGAACTCCGCCAGTTTCGGCAGGCAACGACCACACTGACTGCGGCTCTCGCGGCCATTCCCGAGGCGCTACCTGAGCTCGGTGACTGGCTAGCTCATGTCCATGGCTCGTTGCAAAACGCGG
>AEPR01000590.1 GCA_000195205.2 Oxalobacteraceae bacterium IMCC9480
CCCGCGACAAAATCCCATCCACCGCAGCCGCTACACCCGGTGTTGTCCCGATCTATCTACACGGCACTTGTTGCGCTAGCGCAGTAACCCGGTAGTTGATCGCTCTTAGAATCTGACAGGCCCGCCGACACCGTACTTTGGTGTCCGGCGGGCCTGTTGCATTCCACGATACGCCAACGCGAAGACCCGACGCCATGTCCGACAAGCCGGCCAGCCACGCTCCTGAAGTGGTCCATTCCTCCTCCACAATGCCTGCTGCAAGCCGGATCCGGGTCATCGAAAGTCTGGTCCCCGTCGCCCTCGCGGAGGTCACCGCGCAACTGCCCGGCTTCATCGAACGGCTGGCCGGAGCGATGTTCCGGCTGTCCGATCAGAGCGTGCTGCCCAACGAAGCCAGCGTCAGTTTTCATGCCTGGAATTACCTCGGAAAAAATGCCGGTCAGTGGCAGCGTGGCGTGCTCGACCAGCTCTCGCAGGCCTGGCTCGGCGAGATCGCTGCGCTCGACAAGACGCCGTTGTCCGGCACGGCGCAAACGGTGTCCGACCTGACCCTGGTGAGCCTCGAGGAAATGGAAAGCCGGGTCCTGATCGGCAATCTGGCCCAGGCCGTCGAGCTGGAGAATTCGGCGGCGCTGGTCGCTCTCAATATCCGGCTGGGCCGGCTGCTGCAGCGCGATGCCATCAGCATTGCCCACAATCCTTTTCGACCGGCCGTCTTCGTGCGGGCGGTGCACGATGCCTGGTGCCGCTTCGATGGGTCGGACCAGTCGCACCGGCTGGTATTGCGCCTGCTGCGTCCGGAGGTCCTGATCGATTTTGCGCCGCTGCTGACCGCCCTCAATGGGGCGCTGATCGCGCGCGGTATCGTGCCGGATCTGCTCGATGACTACCGCAGTCGCCAGTCGTCCCGGCCGTCGCCGGAACCGTCCGGCGTGGCTGACGCCGCGCTGCGGCACAAGCTCGAAGAGTGGCTCAATCAGGTCGACGGCGAGCCGGTCGCGGCACCCGCAGCCGGTCCTAGTGCGACCTTGCTCAACTATCTCGATGGCTTGCGGCAGGCTGCGCCGGTGACCAGTTTGCGTGAGGCCGCACGGCATGCGCCCGCCGATGCGCTGACACCGGCCGACCACAATACGATTGAACTACTGGCGCGTATGTTTGACTTCGTGTTCGGTGATTCGACCATTCCGGATCACGTCAAGCAATTGCTCGGACGCTTGCAGGTACCACTGCTCAGGACCGCGCTGGTCGACAAGGAATTCTTTTTCAGTGCGGCCTGTCCGCCGCGCCGCTTGCTCGACCAGCTGGCGGCATCGGGGCGCGGCTTGCAGCACGGCGCGTTCGCCGATGATCCGTTGTACCGGTTCATCGAGCAGATCGTCGAGCGGGTACAGCATGAATTCGATCAGCAGATCGGCATGTACAGTACGGTCGTCGCCGACCTCGAGGCCTATCTGCTGGCCGAACAGGAATCCGAACACAGTGCCTTGCGACCGCGTATCGATGAAGCCCGACGCCAGGAAAATATCCAGCAGGCGCGCGAGCTGGCCGAGAACGATATCGCGCGGCGCATCGAAAGCGGCGAGGTCGCGGGTTTCGTCGAGGTCTTCCTGGAAACCCAATGGATACACATCCTGATGCTGGCCCACAGCGTTGCTGCACGCAAGCCGGAAGCGCTCGACAAAGCCTTGCAGGCGATGGATGACCTGATCTGGAGCGTGCGTCCCAAGGTCAGTCCGCAAGAACGCAAGGACCTGGTCAGCAAATTGCCGGCGCTGCTGTCGCTGCTCAATGGCTGGCTCAATGCAGTCAAATGGGATGCGCCGGAGCGGGTGACATTTTTTTCGAATCTGGCCGAGCGCCATGCCGCCATCGTGCGTTTGCCGGCCGAGCGCTCAGCGCGCCACCGCATCGAACTGGCGGTCAACGTGGCGCAAAAAGCCAGCGAGCGCCGGCTCAACCGGCGCGCCCGCGAAATGCACGAGGTGCCGCTCGATCAGTTCGTGCATGTGGTCGACAGCATCGAACCGGGCAGCTGGGTCCGGTTTGTCCGCAACAACGGCGAGGCCGGCACCTTCCGGCTGGCTTGGATCAGCCCGCTGCGCACGCGCTTCATTTTTAGCAGCCGGCACAGCGATGAATCCTTTGTGTTTACTGCCGATGAACTGGCCGCTGCCTTGCGCGAGCAGGGCGCGGAGGTCTTGCCGCACGGGTCGGTGGTGACCCGCGCACTGGCTGCGGCACTAGAGCAGTAAAGGCAGCTTACGTCACTGCGCCATCTTCAGGTCGATGGTGCGTGCCACGCCATTCTTGCCCGGGAAGTCGGCGAAGGCGCTGTGCACCATGTAGGGCATCACGGCGGACAGCGATGGATTCTCGCCCTGGCTGTTGACGCGCACGTCATACAGACTCTTGCCATCGGCGTGGCGCGCGATCAGCACGTGCAGTTGCCGGCGGTAGAGTTGATAGATGCGTTCCTGATAATCGATGACCGGTGGCCCGCGGAAAAACGGATCGTAGCCAAAGCCGAAATGGCGGCGCGAATAAAATCCGCCGCCATAAAAGAAGGGATCGCCGTAGACCGGTTGCACGGTGCGGACATCGATCACATCGACGTTATAGGACAGCGTTATTTTCAGGCCGGGTGCGGTACCGGTGCCGGTTTCGGCTTCGTTCAGGCCGAGCCGGCGCACGTCGTTGCGCACCAGGTTTTCATAGGTCAGGTATTCGAGGTCCTTGTCCTGGGCCCGGGTGCGTTCGAAGACATAGGTGCGGTTGGGCAGATCGGCTGGCCAGTCACTGAAGACGGTGACATTGCTGCGCACGGTGCTGGCACAGCCGGCCAGCATCACGAGCAGCACTGCCAGCAAGGGCAGGGTGAGGCGTTTCATAGTGATCTCCTTGGACAATGGCGTTCAGGCTAGCGTGTTTCGGGGAACGCTGCCTGCCGCGCTCGCCATGCTCAGCGCGGGTTCTCGAAAAAAATGTAATTCGAGCCGAAATCACTGATCTCGAAATACACTTTTTTCTCGCCGGGGTCGGCGATCATGTTCAGGTTTTCATCGAGCACACCATAGCCGAAGCGATAGGTGCGCGGCCGGTTGTCATCGGTGCCCATCGCGGTGGTGATCTTGTCGATGCCAATGAAGCGACGCACCAGCTTGTCGCCGGCATAGAACTCCAGCACGCCGTTGGTACCGGTCCAGTTTTGTACTGACCGGCTGATCTTGTTCTGCTGTTCTTTTGTGCACGCTGCGGTCAACAACACTAAACCGCACAGCAAACCTGTTGACACAATTCTCATGCCTGGCTCCGATCCTTGTAAAATGCCACGTTGCGTTAAACGTCGAGAAGATTACCATCCCATGCGTACTGAAAATCCCCCCACCATCTTTCGCGAGCAGTACACACCGCCCGCTTATTTTGTCGATACCGTCGACATGGGGTTCGATCTCGATCCAGTCGAGACGCGCGTCACCACCCGCATCCAGCTTACCCGCAATGTTGCCAGTGACGACCACACGATTACCCTATCCGGCGATGAACTGAAGCTGGTCAATATCAGCATGAACGGCAAGGCGCTCGATGAGCAGGCTTACCAGCTCGTTGATGGCACGCTACGCATCGCCGACGCGCCGGACCAGGTCACGCTCGAGATCGAGACCGCCCTCGCGCCGCAGCACAATACCTCGCTGATGGGCTTGTACGTTTCGAGCGGCAATTTCTTTACCCAGTGCGAAGCCGAAGGCTTCCGCAAGATTACTTACTTCCCTGACCGTCCCGACGTGATGGCCAAATACACCGTGACGCTGCGCGCCGACAAGGCTGCCTATCCGGTGCTGCTGTCGAATGGCAACCTGATCGATCAGGGCGACCTCGACGATGGCCGCCATTTTGCGCTGTGGGAAGACCCGTTCAAGAAACCCTCCTATCTGTTCGCGCTGGTGGCCGGCAAGCTGGTCTGCCAGGAAGAAACCATGCGGCTCAAGTCGGGACGCGATGTCCTGCTGCAAGTCTGGGTCGAACCCGGCAACCTCGACAAGACCCAGCACGCGATGGATTCGCTGAAGAACAGCATCACCTGGGACGAAGAACGCTTCGGGCTGGAGCTGGATCTGGACCGCTTCATGATCGTCGCCGTCGGCGACTTCAACATGGGCGCGATGGAGAACAAGGGTCTCAATGTCTTCAACACCAAGTTCGTGCTGGCCAATCCGCGCATCGCTACCGATGTCGATTACGCCAACATCGAATCGGTCGTCGGCCATGAATATTTTCATAACTGGACCGGCAATCGCGTGACTTGCCGCGACTGGTTCCAGCTCTCGCTCAAGGAAGGCCTGACGGTCTTCCGTGACCAGGAATTTTCGGCCGATCTGGTTGGCTCCGAATCGGGTCGTGCGGTCAAGCGCATCGAGGATGTGCGGGTGCTGCGCCAGGCCCAGTTTCCGGAAGATGCCGGTCCGATGGCGCACTCGGTGCGGCCTGATTCGTACCTCGAAATCAATAATTTCTACACCGTCACGATCTACGAAAAGGGCGCTGAAGTCGTCCGCATGTACCAGACCCTGTTCGGTCGCGACGGTTTCCGCAAAGGCATGGACCTGTACTTCGAGCGGCACGATGGCCAGGCCGTCACCTGCAACGATTTTCGGGCCGCGATGGTCGATGCCAACGGGCGCGACCTGAGCCAGTTCGAGCGCTGGTATAGCCAGGCAGGTACGCCGCAAGTCAGCGTCAGCACCCGCTACGATGCGGCCGCCGGCACCTATGCGATCACGCTGACCCAGCACTGCGCTGCCACGCCCGGCCAGCCCGACAAGCTGCCGTTCCATATTCCGGTGGCGGTTGGTCTGCTCGATGGCAAGGGCAAGGACATGACGCTGGTCGTGCAAGGAAATCCGGCTAGTACCGCGCCGCAGCACACCGTTGTACTCGAACTGACCGCACCCGAGCAGACCTTCACGTTCACCGGCGTGACCGAACAGCCGGTGCCATCGATACTGCGTGATTTCTCCGCACCGGTGGTGCTGAGCGTCGATTACAGCGATGACGAATTGGCCTTCCTGATGGCCCACGATAGCGATGCCTTCAATCGCTGGGAAGCCGGTCAGCGACTGGCGACGCGCCGCTTGCTGGCACTGGTTAGCGACGGCTCCGCTACCACCGACAGCTTGCTCGCCGAGGCCTTGCGCGCGACGCTCAACGACCGCCAGCTCGGTGCCTCGTTCCGCGAAGTGATCCTGACGCTGCCCTCCGAAACCATGATTGCCGAAGCGCTGGCCGTGATTGATCCGCAAGCCATCCATCGCGCGCGTCAAGCCTTGCGCGTGGCGCTGGCGACGACCTTGCGCACCGACCTCGAAGCTGCCTATGCCGACAACCTGACGCCGGGTGCCTACCAGCCCGATGCGATCTCGTCGGGCAAGCGCGCGTTGAAGAATGTCGCGCTGTCGCTGCTGGCGGAACTCGACGATGCCGCGGTCCATGCACTGGCGCAAACGCAGTACGACGAGGCCGGCAACATGACCGATCGTCTGGCCGCGCTGGCCGTGCTGATCAATACCGGTGCGCCGGGTCGGGACGCGGCACTGGCTGGTTTCTATCAGGAGTTCGAAGCCGATCCGCTGGTCATCGACAAGTGGTTCACGCTGCAGGCGATGGCGCGCGGCACCGATGTCGCTGCGGTTCGCGCCCTGATGCAGCACCCGGCCTTTACCCTGAAAAATCCGAACCGTGCTCGCAGCCTGGTGTTCAGTTTTTGCAATGGCAATCCGGCGCAATTCCATGCCGGTGATGGCAGCGGCTATGCGTTCTGGGCCGAGCAGGTCATCGCGCTCAATGGCATCAATCCGCAAGTCGCGGCGCGCCTCGCGCGCTCGCTCGATCGCTGGCGCAAATTTGCTCCGGCACGCCAGCCACTGATGCAGCAAGCACTCAAGCAGGTTGCCGACTCGGCAGCTCTCTCGACTGATGTAATGGAAGTGATCAACAAGGCACTTGCCAACTGAACCGAAAGCAAAGAGACCACCATGAAACGTATCAGCCTGACCCAGCACCTGGTTGAAGAACAACGCAACCACAACACCATCCCGGCCGAATTGCGGCTGCTGATCGAAGTCGTCGCACGCGCCTGCAAGACCATCAGCCACGCGGTCGGCAAGGGCGCGCTGGGCGATGTGCTCGGCAGCGCCAACATCGAAAACGTACAGGGCGAAGTACAAAAAAAGCTCGACATCATCAGCAATGAAATCCTGCTCGAAGCCAACGAGTGGGGTGGGCATCTGGCTGCGATGGCGTCCGAAGAAATGGAAACCATCCACCTGATTCCGAATCGCTATCCGATGGGCGAGTACATGCTGCTGTTCGACCCGCTCGACGGCTCCAGCAACATCGACGTGAACGTTTCGATCGGCACGATTTTTTCGGTGCTGAAAGCGCCCGACGGCATGGCCGCACCGACCGAGCAGGATTTTCTGCAACCGGGCGCGCAGCAAGTCGCCGCCGGTTACGCCGTGTATGGTCCGCAGACCGTGCTGGTGCTGACCACCGGCAATGGCGTCCATTGCTTCACGCTCGATCGCGAGATGGGTTCATGGGTACTCACCCAGAGCAATATCCAGATCCCGGCCGATACCCGCGAATACGCGATCAATGCCTCGAACGCCCGCCACTGGCACCCGCCGGTCACCCGCTACGTCAATGAAATGCTGGCCGGCACCAGCGGCCCGCGCGAAGCGGATTTCAACATGCGCTGGATCGCCTCGATGGTCGCCGACGTGCACCGCATCCTGTGCCGCGGCGGCATTTTCATGTATCCGGCCGACGTGCGTGATCCGAGCAAGCCGGGCAAATTGCGCCTGATGTACGAAGCCAATCCGATGGCCTTCATCGTCGAGCAAGCCGGCGGTGCCGCCACCGACGGCCACGGTCGCATCCTCGATATCCAGCCGGAAAAACTGCATCAGCGGGTGCCGGTATTTTTGGGATCGAAGAATGAAGTCGAACGGGTTACCGCGTATCACAAGGAGTAAGTACAAGCAGTAATTGTTCCGGTGCGAACCTCTGATGAAGTGATTCCTCTGCGGTTCGCCGGGTAAATGCAAAGTGCGCTGGTGTTTCGCACTGAAACTTTGCTAGAATACGGCACTTCGCTGATGTAGCTCAGTTGGTAGAGCAACTGATTCGTAATCAGTAGGTCGGGTGTTCGAT
>AEPR01000589.1 GCA_000195205.2 Oxalobacteraceae bacterium IMCC9480
GTTCCAGGACATGGGTAACACTTTGGATTGTGTGCAATCTAATCCAAAGGACCCTCTGACCATGACCTGGAAGACACCGAATACCATGACGCTGCGACAAGAATTTATTTACCTGGCCACGCAAGAAGGCGCGAATAGACGTGAGCTATGCCGTCGCTTCAACATCAGCCCGAAGACCGCTTACAAGTGGCTACAACGCTTTGAGCAGGAGGGGCAGC
>AEPR01000588.1 GCA_000195205.2 Oxalobacteraceae bacterium IMCC9480
CCGCCACCACATCCTTCGAATCCTGTCGCGGTGAACAACAAGGAGAAGATGTCGCCCACTTCGAGGCGTAGCGCCGAACGCCAACCGATCCATGGTGCAAAGCCTGGCGACGCAACCAAATCAAATAAGAATGACGCCACTGCGGAGGCTCACTCTCAGCAAAGCTACCGCTGATGCTTGCGGCAACGATGTGCCGCTGATTGGGGAGCACACAGGATTCGGAAAAAATCGGGCGCTAAGCCAATTCACTCCTGCTTGAGGTTTCGCAGCGCTCGAAATTGTCCGTCGTCGACTTTCCGATTTTGACGCCAGACGTAATCCCCGCTCAGATTGATATTTTCCCAGCCCAAGGGCGACAGGTATTGCAGCATATCGTCCTTGGCCAGGTTGCCTGACTCGCGCGAGGGCCGTGTGGCTCGCTCCAGGTACACGGTTGTCGGCGCCGACGAGTTTTTGAACCACTCGACCGGTTTTCACTGACCCACCCGAACTGGCGCAGA
>AEPR01000587.1 GCA_000195205.2 Oxalobacteraceae bacterium IMCC9480
TCGTGCCCACGCGAATGCACCGGAAGACGGTTGGAATTGACAATGGTTTCTGGTGCGCACGCGTGGGCACGCTAGATACACCCACCGATCGTCACGAAAAGGCAACTTATGCTATACCTCTGGACTCGATTCTTGGAGGCAGCTCGCCTCAGAGATCAGACGGACAAGGGGACAGACTGGTCTCCAATGAAAGGCAACACGCATCATGCTGGCTCAACAATCCTGCCCCATCCCTGCCAACGAACCTGAACGCATCGCGCGGGTGCGTTCTTTCGACATCCTCGATACCCCGCCCGAAATCGAGTTCGACGCCCTCACGCGCGTCGTCGCCCACGCGTTCAATGCCCCTATCGCCGTCGTTGCACTGATGGACAGCGACCGGCTCTGGTTCAAGTCCAGGCTGGGACTGGACGTCCCCCAGCTGGACCGCAAAATCGCTTTTTGTGCCCACGCCATCATGACGCCCGATGCGCCGCTGGTGATCGAGGATCTGGCCGGCGACGCGCGCTTTATCATCAACCCGCTGGTCAGCCGCGCGCCCCACTTGCGCTTCTATGCCGGCGCGCCGCTGGTCGACGACAGCGGCCATGCACTCGGCACGATCGCCGTGATCGATACCCGGCCGCGCCCGTTCAATGATGCGCAACGGAAGATCCTGATGGATTGCTCAAGACTGGTGATGACTGCGCTGCAGGGACGCCGCCGGGCACTGCTGCTGGAGCGACTGGCGATGACGGATTACCTGACCGGCTTGCCCAACCGGGTCCAGTTCGACCAGGCGATGGCAACCGAAATGCAGCACGCGCAGCGTTCCGGAAAACCGTTCAGCCTGCTGTGCCTCGATCTCGATGGCTTCAAGGGTGTCAATGATCAATTCGGCCACGCGGCCGGCGATGAAGTGCTGTGCGAAGTCGCGCGACGGCTGCAGCGGCAATTGCGGCTGGGCGATACGGCGGCCCGCCTCGGCGGCGATGAATTTGCCATCGTCACGCGCGATGCCGACAGCCATGCGGTGACGACATTGGCGCGCCGGCTGACGGAGTCCGTCCGGCTGCCGATCGAACTGTCCGGCGGCCACCGGGTGACGCTGGGGATTTCGGTCGGGATTGCGTCCTACACCAGCGATGTCACGTCGGCGCAGCTGCTGCTAGCCCGCGCCGACAAGGCCCTTTACAGCATCAAGAATCAGCTGCGCTGAGCTGTGGCAGTATCCCGCCCTGCTTGATCCAGACCAGGCATCCTTGCGCACCGGCCTGGGCCTGCAGGCTCGCTGGTGCCGGCAGGCGCAGCCAGGACTGCACGGCAAAGTCTTCGCCACTCTCTGCAAAACTGCCTTCGAGTACCAGCACTTCGACGCCTTGCGGATACGACTGACGGATCATCGAGCCGGCGGCCCAGCGTTCGATCTGCACGACTTCATGCTGATCGGCGAACAAGGCTCGCACGGACACGCCAGCCCGCTCCGGCACCGGCTGGAAATCATCCGGCCCCACCGCCAGCCGCACTGCGGTCCGGTCATCCGGATCGAACTGCCTGAGCTTGACGAGAATCGTGCAACCCGGACCGGAATGCGGCGTGTGCTGCGACGTCGGCGGATTGCGCACATAGGTGCCCGCCGGACAATCGCCATGCTCGTCGCTGAACACCCCGTCCAGCACCAGAAACTCTTCGCCACCGCCATGCACATGGGCGGTGAACTGGCTGCCGGCGGCATAGCGCACGATCGAGGTGGCACGCGCAACTTCGTCACCGATGCGGTCGAGCATGCGCCGCTCGATGCCGGCCACCGGCGACGCGACCCACGGCAATTGCGCCGCATGCACGGCGACGCGGAGGCTGAAATCGGCATTGAGCTGCATCATGATCAGGATGCCTTGACGCCGGGACGCGCGGCGATGCGGGCGCGCCATTCATGCAGGTTGGCCAGATCGGCAGGAATTGCGATCTTCGCAAAATCGGCAAAGCCCAGACCAACGAACGCGGTGATGTCGGCCATCGAGAATGCGTCACCGGCGAGGTAGGGCTGGCTGCCCAGCACGCGGTCGAAATACGCCATGCCGGCGAGTGCGCGGTCACGGCTTTTTTCGCCCCATTCGCGGTTCTGGTAGAGCTCGATTTTCGCGCCCAGGCCGGGGGTCGCGTGATGGAAATACGTGGCGACCGCGTCCATCAGTTCGGCTTCGGCGCGGCGCTGCATCATGTGGATCACGGCGCGCTGTTTGGGGCTGCTGCCGGTGAGGGTTGGCGCGCCATCGAGATGGTCGAGGTATTCGGTGATGGCGGTGCACTCGGCGATCATGGTGCCGTCATCAAGTTCGAGTACCGGCACGGCCGCCGACGGATTTTTGGCCACGAAGGCCGGTAATTTGTGTTCGCCTGCTGGGACATTGACGTGGACAAATTCGACGCGGTCGGTGAGGCCTTTTTCAGCCAGGGCAATGCGTACGCGGGCGGGATTCGGGAAACCCTTGAAATCGTAAATCTTCATGTTGGCAGCTCCGGTAGATGGGCTGCAAAGTCTACAAGACTCCGGCGGCAGGCGTACGACAGCGGTCAGATCGCCGCTTACAACAGCTCTTCGGGTGCCAGCGGCGAGAGCATCCAGAGTCCGAATTCGAGCAGGCCGCTGACATCGGGCTCGCTGCTGTAGACCACTTCGACACCGTCATCGGTGGCTACCCATTCCAGCGCACCAGTGCGTGCCGACAGACGCAGCCGGTAGACGCTTTCGTCGTGGTCGGCCCTGAGCAAGCCATCGATTTCGGCGGCCAGCACGGGGCTGTCGATGACCAGTCCCATTTCGGTGTTGGTGCGCGCCGAGCGGGCATCGAGATTGAGCGAGCCGATGAACACGCGACGCTGATCGACCACGACCACCTTCGCGTGCAGGCTGGCGTGCGACGAGCCGAACAGGCCGAGGCGGTTGCGCTTTTGCGCGCCGGTTGCACTGAGCTCGTACAGGTGCACGCCCAGTGCCAGCATCGGACGGCGATATCGGGCATAGCCGATATGCACCAGTGCCGAATCGTTGGCCGCCAGCGAATTGGTCAGCACCACCATGCGGATACCGCGCGCGGCCAGTCGTTGCATCGCCGCCATGCCGATTTTGCCGGGCACAAAATACGGCGAGATCACGACCACGTCCGATTGCGCACTCTCCATCAGGCCGACGATATGGTGGCTCACTGTCGCGCCGGCGTTGCGCCCGCTCAGGCCGGCGACTTTATCGGGCGAATCGGCCACCACGCTGGCAGGTGCCCAGGCCAGCGCCAGCTTGCCGGCATCGATCTCGGTGGCCAGCGCGGCATGCCCGAGCGGATCACGCGATGCGTCCGCCACCACAAGCGCTGATGCCGGCGAAGCTGGCGTGGCCTCGACGTCAAGCGGCACTGTGCCGAAGACACCGGCCGGATAGGCGTAATCGCTATTCCAGAAATCGTCGAACACGGCTGACAGCTGCGGCACGATGGCACCGGCGGCAAACACATCGAGATCAATGAAATTGCTGGCCGTGCCCTGCATGAAGTATTCGTTGCCGATGTTGCGCCCGCCGGTAATGGCCATCGCGTTGTCGGCCACGAACAGCTTGTTGTGCATCCGGTGATTGACCCGGTCCAGATCGCCCAGCGAGGCCAGCACGCGGGTGAACAAGCGCGAGCGACCACCGGCAAAGGGATTGAAGACCCGCACCTCAAAGTTCGGACGGGACGACAAGCGGGCCAGCAAGTCATCCTGTCCCTGCGTGGCGATATCGTCGAGCAGTACCCGCACCCGTACGCCGCGTTTTGCCGCCGCCAGCAGTTCGCGCCCGATCGCGCGGCCCGACTCATCGCCATGGAACAGGTAGTACTGAACGTCGAGGGTGCGCTCGGCGCGGCGCGCCAGCGCAATGCGGGTATCGAAGGCAAAACTGCCGGTCGGCAGCAAGCGAAAACCCGACTGTTCGCCCGCCGGCAGCGAGGCCAGCACGACCTGACCGAGGCGGGTGTCCTGCGGCGTGGCCAGCGCCACCGACGGCGTCCGGTGGACCTGTTCAGGCAGCGTGGCACAGCCGCCCAGAAGCAGCGCCGCAGTCAACAGCAGCAAAAAAATTTTCATCATCGGTCGGTCACAGGATTACAGGATTACGACGGCAGCATCAGGGAACGGCGCGCGCGCCGCGACGCGTGCTGCGGGCATTATCGCGGAAGACAGCCTGGCAAGGGTCAGTGCCGGGATTGGCCCCATCCCACAGAGCCGTGCCGACGATGCTCAGACCGCCGGTGGCGATCGCCGCACCAAGCCGCATCAGCGCCGACGGCGTGCCGGTCGGATCGAGCATGACGAGCGGACGGTCCAGCGGACCACTGATGCGCACGTCGCCGGTCAGTGTCGCCAGGCCGATCGCGATGCCGGACCGGGCCCGCACGCGACCGTGCAGGTCCACGGTTTCTGCGCGCAAATCGAGGATGCCGCTGGTGAGCAACTGGCTGGCCTGGCTGCGCACACCCACCAGCGGGCTGGCGGCAGCACGACCATCGACGAAGACCAGATTGGCAGCAGCACATTCGAGCAGGATCCGGTTGTCATCGCGCACCGAAAAAATCGGCGTCAGTCCGGTCAGCAGGGCTTCGGCCTGGGCACCGGAACGACTGATGATGGTGGCCGGCCCGACGCGGACGCGGACCGGACCGCTCAACGATGCCGCCATCTCTTTCATGTTGTCGCCATGGGCGTCTACCCGGGCATCGATCTGCATCGGGCCACCGGTCAGCGGGGCAATCCCGCCGACCGCAATCATCCATTTTTGCAGCGAGATATCCTGCAGTTGCAAGGCCATGTGCGCTTGCTTGCCCGCCGCTTTCAGGCGGATGTCGCCGCTGGCGCTGCCATCGAGCAGGCGTGCCTTGATCTGACTCAGCTGCAGCGTATCGTCATCGATCAGCAGCGTGCTGCTGACATCGGTCAGTTCGACACCGGGCCGGGTGCGCAGCCTGCCAATACGCACGTCGACACTGCCCTGCGCACCCTTGAGCGCCGCGAGAGCGCGCCACGTAAACGGCCGGGAATGGAACAGTTCGCCGGCCGGCTTTGGCGGTAGCGGTGCCCGACCGGCGTCGGCCAGCACGGCCACCCAATCCAGCAACGGGGTGGAAAGCTGCGCATCGAAGGTCGGCCGGCTACCACCCCGATCGAGGCGGGCATTGCCGGTGACTTGCAAATCGCCAAGCCGGGCATCGATCGCGCTGGCGGTCAGCGTGCCGCCCGATTCATGCAACTCGGCATGCAGCGAGATGGGCGCGATGGTACGCAGGCCGGCATCGAGATTCATGAACGCCAGCAAATCATTAGGCCGGTGCGCGTCGACCTGCAGCTTGACCGCGGCATTGGTCAGCACGGCCTGCAGCGGCAGGCGGCCCTCCGCGCTCAGGCGTGCCGATCCGGTCTGCAAGGTAATCCTGCCGCTGGGCAGCACCGACAGTTGATCGAGCCGCGCACTGGCAACCAGCTCGCGCCGGTCGCGCCGCAATAGCGCCTCGACCTCGATATCGCGCCAGCCGGGTTCGCTGAGAATGCTCAACTGCGTGATCTGCGTGATGCCGCTATCGAATTGCGGGCTGCGGTAGCGCACGCTGGACTGGCTTATCCGGACCGAAGTCAGCGCGCCCAGATCCAGCGGTGCAGCACCTTGTCCGGCAGCCGGCCAGCGCCAGTTCGGGACACCATCGCTGTTTCGTTCCAGCTCGAGGTGCACGCCCTTAGCAACCAGGCCGGCTATGCGCACCTGCCCGACCAGCAATGGCCACAGCGCCAGTCGTGCCGACACTTGCGCGGCCTGCACTAGCGGTACTGCTTGCGCATCGGCCGGATCGGCAATCTGCAGGCGATAGATATCGATCCCCGGCCGCGGCAGCAAATGCACTGACAGCGCACCGATGTGCACCGGACGTCCCGCGTCTGCCGTCGCACGCTGCTCGAGCCAGTTGATCCAGCGCGGCTGGTCGAACAGCAAGCGCGACGCCAGCGCAGCCCCGGCCACCAGCAGCACAACGAGGACGGCACTGATGCAGGCGAAACGGGGAATGTCGACCGGGATTCCGGGTAGGCGCATGGCGGTGTTTCCTGGCAGAAGAAAGAAGGGG
>AEPR01000586.1 GCA_000195205.2 Oxalobacteraceae bacterium IMCC9480
GGCACGATGCCCCTGTGCCCACCCTACAGTCAGTTAGCGCTATTGGCCTATCCCGGCAGCAGCCCACCCTGCACGGCCCGCAAATAATCAGCCGGCTCGTCAACATCCCAGCGCACCGGCAGTTCGGCCCAGTCCGCCCCCTGCTGCCAGCCCAGTGCACCCAGCCGGTGACGGGTATCGGCCATCACGCTGGCAGTACTCCAGGTCATCGTCTCGAACACCGCACTGAATGCGCAGACACCGGCGCGCGCGGCGCCGACCAGCACGTAGCCACCATCTTCGGCGGGCGTGAAGACCATGCGCGCGCCCTGCTCCAGCGCGCGCGCCGCCAGTTGCAGGTCGGCGCTACCCAGCGACGGACAATCGCTGCCGATCAGCAGCACGTGCGCATGATCGCGCAACAGCTGCTGCAGGCAAGCGCTCATCCGCTGCCCGAGATCGCCCCCGGCTTGCGGATACGCGGTGATGCCGAAGCGCTGGCAGCAATCAGCCAGGTACGGATGATCGTGCGCGCCGGCACTCCACAGCGACACCTGGCCCGGTGCGGCTTGCAGCGCACTGCGCAGCGCATGTTCGGTCATGAGCCGGTGCGCGTCAGCCGCGCCATCGGGACCGAGCAGCGGGATCAGCCGGGTCTTGGTCAGCCCCGCCACCGGTGCTTTGGCGAAGACCGCGATATGCAAAGTCATCGCGGCAAATACCCGTAAGCGATCGCCAGTGCACGCGGATCAGCGCCTAAAAAATAAGCAAGCCGCAAGCGCCACATCAGCACGATGGTGCGCCAGACGCCGTGCTTTTCCCAGCGCCGGCCGGAGCTGGTGACGCGCTCGCGCAGGCAGGCCGGCCGCGAGATTTTTTTCAGGCGGCGGCTCAGTTCGAGGTCTTCCATCAGCGCGATAGGCGCATAGCCGGCCAGCTGCTCGAAGACCGCGCGACGCACGAAGATGGCCTGGTCACCGGTGGCGATACCGCTCAGCCGCGAGCGCCGGTTCATCATCGCCGCGATCACCGGCAGCATCCGGTGCGACCCGGCCAGCCGGACATCAAAGCGGCCCCAGACCCGTTCGCGCAATGCCGATAAAATCAGCGAACCGGCCTGTTCAGGCAGCACCGTATCAGCATGCAAAAACAGCAGCGCGTCACCACTGGCCAGTGCCGCACCGGCATTCATTTGCAGCGCCCGCCCGCGCGGCGCGTGCACCACCAGATCGACCAGCGGCAGCGCCAGCGCAACCGTGCGGTCGGTGCTGCCGCCATCGGCCAGAATGACCTGCGCACCGGCTAGTCGCAACGGTGCCAGGCGCGCCAGCACCGCGACAATCTGACCGGCTTCGTCGAGCGCCGGCACGATGATAGACAACGATGTCATCGTCAGCCGCGCTGCCAGGCGTGGTACTTCGCCACCCACTTCAGCAAGCGTTCCGGCGTGTGGGCTTTTTTCCAGACGCCGGCGGCGAACTTGTTGGCTTCGGCCAGCGTCGGATAAATGTGGATGGTGCCGAGGATCTTGTTCATGCCGAGGCCGTGCTTCATGGCCATCACGTACTCGGCGATCAGGTCGCCGGCATGGTCGCCGACGATGGTCACGCCGAGAATCTTGTCCTTGCCCGGCACCGTCAGCACCTTGACGAAGCCGTGCGCTTCGCCGTCGGCAATCGCGCGGTCGAGGTCGTCGAGCTCGTAGCGCGCGATCTCGTAGGGCACGCCGGCGGCGATCGCCTCCTGTTCATTGAGGCCGACACGCGCAACTTCCGGCTCGGTGAACGTGGCCCACGGGATCACCGAATAATCGGCCTTGAATTTCTTGAAGCGGCCGAACAAGCCATTGACTGCCGCAAACCAGGCCTGGTGCGCAGCCACATGCGTGAACTGGTAAGGACCGGCCACATCACCGGCGGCGAAGATGTTCGGGTACAGCGTTTCGAGGTAGTCATTGGTCTCGATGGTGCTGGTTTTGCTGACGCCGATGCCGAGCTCTTCGAGGCCGTAGCCGGTCACGTTGGCCTTGCGACCGAGGGCGACCAGCACCTCATCAAAAGCAATGCGCACTTCGCTGCCGGCATGCTCGGCCACCAGGATTTTCTGCTCGCCTTCGCGCAGGAAACGCACGGCCTTGTGGCCGGTCAGCAGCGCGATGCCTTCGGCGCGGAAGCGCGATGCCACCATCGCCGAGACATCGGCATCCTCGCGCAGCATCACGCGATCGGCCATCTCGACTTGCGTGACCTGCGCGCCCAGCCGGGCGAACGCCTGCGCCAGTTCGCAACCGATCGGCCCGCCGCCCAGCACCAGCAAACGACGCGGCAACTGACGCAATGACCACAGCGTGTCTGACGTGTAGGCGTCCATCGTGTCGAGCCCCGGAATCGGCGGCATGAACGGCCGCGCACCGGCGGCGATGACGATATTGCGCGTGGTCAGCGTGCGCGTGCTGCCATCGGGTTCGGTGAGTTCGACCGCGAACGGCGAGACGATGCGCGCCGAGCCTTTCAGGCTGTCGACGCCGAGTCCCTGATACCGCTCGGCTGAATCATGCGGCGCGATGGTCGCAATGACGCGCTGCACGCGCTCCATCACGGCGGCGAAATCGACTTGCGCAGTCGCTTGCACCAGCCCGAATTCATGAGCGCGGCCGATGTGCGACATCAGCTTGGCCGAGCGGATCAAGGTCTTCGATGGCACGCAACCGGTATTGAGGCAATCGCCGCCTAGCTGGTGGCGCTCGATCAGTGCGACCTTGGCTTTCACGGCAGCAGCGATGTAAACACTGACCAATCCGGCCGAACCGCCACCGATGACCACCATGTTGTAGTCGTAGCGGGCCGGACGCGGCCAGCGTGCATAGACCTTGCGCGCCTTGATCCAGTCGAGCGCCTTGCGCGCGATCAGCGGGAACACGCCCAGCAGCACGAACGACAGCAGCAATCCCGGCGACAGGATGCCTTTGAGCGACGTGATCTGCGCCAGCTGCGTACCGGCATTGACGAACACCAGCGTGCCGGCCAGCATGCCGAGCTGGCTGACCCAGTAATAGGTCCGCACCGGCATCACGGTCAGGCCCATCAGCAGGTTAATCAGAAAGAATGGAAATCCCGGCACCAGCCGCAACGTGAACAGGTACAGCGCACCATCTCGGGCGATGCCTTCGTTAAAGCTCTTGAGCTTGTCGCCGAAGCGCCGGATCACCCAGTCGCGCAAAATAAAACGGGCCGACAGGAATGCCAGCGTGGCACCGGCGCACGACGCAAACGACACAATCAGCGTACCGAACCACAAACCGAAAATCGCGCCGGCGGCCAGCGTCAGGATGGCAGCGCCCGGAAACGACAGCGCCGTGACCGCGGTATAGACCAGGAAAAAAATCCCGGCACTGGCCAGCGGACTGGCTGCCGCCGCGTCCTGCAATGCCTGCTGGCGCGACTTGAGTTCATCCAGGCTGAGGTAGCGGCCCAGGTCGAAAACGAAAAAAGCAATGATGGCTGCGACGATCAGCAGCAGCAGGAACAGGCGGTTTTTTGTCATGGGAACGGACCTCGGAGGATCGGTGAAGGATTACTTGAATCCGGCAGGGCAAGCTTGTTCCGGCGAGTATGCCGGACCGTGATCGATGCGCTGCAAATACGCTGTGTTCGCTACCGAACCAACGGGCCAGTCGCGCAGGAATTGCGCGCGCCAGCCGGCCTGGTCATAGTCCAGCGCAATCGCGGCGACGTGGATGTCCTGACCCGCGATGCGGAAGGTCCGTTCGTACCGGACGTTCAGCGCAGCCGGTGCCGGCGTCAGGGCAATCCGGCTGATCAGCCCCGCAGTCACGCCGGAAAAATTCGGCAGGCCGGCCGCGCCATTGTTGATGACGCCGCATTCCTGACCTTCAACGCGAAAGCGCCGCAGCGCCGGCAGACAGGTATGCGAACTGGCAAACAGCGACACCTCGGCCTTGCGGAAAAACTGTTCGTTGATCGCGCGGCGGGCCGGATCATCGAGCCGCTCGCGCGCAAAATCCCAGCCCGCCAATGTCGTCGCATCGCCATGCACGATGCCGATGCGGGCCGCGCCAACGGTGGCCAGCAAGTGCATCGGCAGCGCCGCCAGCGTAGTGCGCGCGTCACCCAATGCCTGCTGCGCGGTGGCACGCAGTGCAACGATGATCTGGTTCGAGTGCGCCACCACGTCGTCGCTGACGTCCTCGGGATAACCGCAACCGCAGCCGGCCTCGTCATCGTCAGCAGCCAGCTCGGTCTCGACATTGCCGCGCAGCGCGGTGTGCCGCAGCACGCGCGCATGCAGGTCGGCAAAGACGGCCGGATCGGTATCGAACCAGTGGAAGTCGCCATTGAAGACCAGTTGCGGCGCGACGGCTTCGGATGCCGCCAGCGCCTCGATCGCATCGAGCGCGTAACGGTTGCCGTACAGTCCGCCGATCACATACAGCGTTTGCGCGTCCAGCTCGGGTGTGCGGGCAAAAACCGCTGCGCCATAGGCGTACCCGGTCGGGCAATTGCGCCCGGCCCGTGGCACCGCCAGTGGCATCACGCCAGCGCCCCGCTGCAACTGCTGCCGGCACCGGCGGTGCAACCCCAGCAGTGATCGGCGACCTTGATGGGATTACCTTCCAGCGAGCTCTCCAGCAAGTGGCTCAGGTGACGCCGGCCCTTGCCGGGCTGGCTCAATGGCAGGCCCAACATCTGGTTGAAATCGCAGTCATACAGATAACCTAGATGATCGACCGAAATCAGCGAGCGGCACATCACACCGGCCAGGTTGGCGTCCTGATGCGCGCCGCGCAACAAGTCCATGTAATCGTGAAACTGGCCTTTTGAAATCAGCGTGCTGCCGAAGCGCTGGATCGGCATGTTGGTGATCGTGAAGAGCTGATTGAAGCGGATGCCGAATTGCTCGCCCAAAAAATGGTCGTAGTCTTTTTTCAGGCCGGCCTGCGAGGGCGGCAGCACCGGCCCCTGCGGGTTGTAGACCAGATCGAGCACCAGCGCGCCGTCGGGGTCGCCATAGCCCAGCGCATTGAGGCGTTGCAGCATGCGGATGCTGCTGCCGAAGGTGCCGTCGCCGCGCTGCTTGTCGACGTTGTCTTCGCTGTAGCACGGCAGCGAAGCAACGATGTGGACTTGCTGCGCGGCGAGGAAGCCGGCGAATTCTTCGTAGCCGGGTTCTTCGAGGATGGTCAGATTGCAGCGATCGATGACGGCCACACCAAGCGCGCGCGCCTGCTCGACCAGGTAACGGAAATGCACGTTCATTTCGGGCGCGCCGCCGGTCAGGTCGATGGTGCGGATGTCGCCTTGCCGCAGCACGTCGAGGACTTGTTCTATCGTGGCGCGGTCCATCTGTTCGGTGCGGGTCGGGCCGGCATTGACGTGGCAATGCAGGCAGGACTGATTACAGGTGGTGCCCAGGTTGATTTGCAGGG
>AEPR01000585.1 GCA_000195205.2 Oxalobacteraceae bacterium IMCC9480
CCCGCCACCTTGGCCGCTGCCGCCACGGCAATACTCGGTACCTGGGTCGAGGCCCACAGCGTGACCTTGCCATCGCGGACCTGCGCAGTACAGTTGATCGGCTCCATCGCCGCGTGCGCCAGGAATGGCGCGCGGTATTCGACCTGCAAGGTCTTTGCCGCCTTGCCGGCCAGCGCCATGTCGCCGATGGCGTAATACACATAGCCCGGTTCGCTATCGATCTTCGCCGCGAGGTCATCAAATACATCGGCCGTCTTGAGCGCCGCATTGGGGCCAGCGACCCAGTTCAGCGGCAATGCCGTAACCGCCAGCTGCGCTTGCCAGAACGATTTGGCAATCACGGCAACCCCGGCCACGCCGCCTGCCGCAACCGAAAAATCCACCACCTGCAGTACGCCCGGCATCGCCCTGACCGCGCCATCGACGAACTGACCGACGCTGCCGCCCATGGTCGGCGACATCCGCACGGCGGCATAGACCATCCCGGGTGGCCGCACATCAAGTCCGAAGACGGCACTGCCATCGACCTTGACGGCTGAGTCGCGCCGTGGCTGCGAGGTGCCGATCAACTTGAATTGCGCGGGCTGGCGCAACGAGATCGATCCAGGTTTGCTGTGCACGGCCGCCGCGGCCAGCTCGCCGTAAGTCGCCCGCTTGCCATCCGGATGGGTGACCACGCCGGCATCGGTGAGGCATTCGGTGACCGGCACCTTCCATTGCTGCGCGGCGGCAGCGACCAGCATCGCGCGCGCCGTAGCACCGGCTTCGCGCATCGGGCCCCACGAATCCTTGATGCTGGAGGACCCGCCGGTGACCATCAGGCCAAGCTCGCGCGCCACCTTCGCCGTCAGCCACTGCGCACTGCGCTTGACGAGTCCGTGATCATCCGGATGAAAAGGCAAGCCATCGGCCAGCATCGTGACATTGCCGTAAATCTTGTCGACCGGCGCTTGCATGATGCGCACCATCGACAGCGGCACATCGAGCTCTTCGGCCACCAGCATCGGCAGCGCGGTATGCACGCCCTGCCCCATTTCGCTGCGGTGCATGGCCACCGTGACGCTGCCATCACGGCCGATCTTGATCCAGCCATTGAGTGCGATTTCGCCATCGACGACTGGCAGCGGCGCGCTACCGTCCTGACGCTGACGCGGCGGCATCAGACCCCACCCGACCGTCAACGCCCCCGTCACGCCGAGGGCACCAAGCAGGAAGTAACGACGGGATTTTTTTTTCGGCGGGGTGATCGGCATGGGCTCTCTGTGGTGGTTTTCCGGCCGCCTATCGTACCCCACAATGCCAAGCGGCAAGGCACGCCGGTAGCGTCACTGCGCTATTATCCGCAGACTTTTACAGGAGATCAGAATGACTATTTCGATGTACGCCGCGTCCGTTCCCGTTTTCACGCAAATGCTCAACAGCTTGAGCGACTTGCTCGACAAGGCCGAAACGCATGCCAACGAAAAGAAGATCGATCCGAATGCCCTACTGCAGGCACGTTTGTTTCCGGATATGTTCGCACTGACCCGCCAGGTGCTGATCGCCGCAGATTTTGCCAAGGGCAGTTGCGCCCGACTGGCCGGTGTCGAGGTACCGAAATACGACGATACCGAGCAGACCTTTGCCGACCTCAAGGCACGGATTGCCAAAACACTGGACTTCATCAGCTCGCTTCCGCAAGCACAGATCGATGGCAGCGAAGAGCGTGACATCACGACCAGCTCGGGTCCGAACAGCAAGTCTTTCAAGGGTCAGACTTACCTGCTGCATTACGCACTGCCGCAATTTTTCTTTCACGTGACAACCGTCTACGCCATCCTGCGGCACAACGGCATTGAAGTTGGCAAGCGCGATTTCATGGGCAAATACTAATCCGGCACAGACTTCGGGGTCGTCGTCTTGTTACAGGCACTTGCTACAAGCTGTCCCCGCTTCCAGCACGACCCGTTAGCCTTGCGCGCCGGATGCGGTGTTCCTTCGGAATTTATCGTGGCGACCACCGTGCGCCAACTGCGCACACCTTGACGGTCCAGGTCCATCAGCAACAGCCAGCCGGTGTTGTTATCCGGGTCACTGAAACCGTCAAAGACGAAATTACCCAGGCTATAAATAATCGGCTTGTCGTGGTATTGCTCGGTGTCCTGCGTCACATGCGGATGACCTCCGATCACCGCGTCGGCACCGGCGTCGATCATCAGCCGGGCCAGTTCGCGCTGACGCTTGCTGGCTGTCGGTTCATGCTCCCAGCCCCAGTGCATGACCGGAATCACCAAGTCGGCATGGTCATGCGTGCGGGCCCGCACGATGTCCAGCCGGACTTGGTCATCGTCACTCCAAGCTATCCCGGGCTTATCGGCATCGGCTTCAAAACTGCGCGGGAAAAATTCGTTGTAGCTCAGGAAGGCAATGCGCAAGCCTTTGCGTTCGACAATCCATGGTCGATGCGCCTGCGCCAGGTCGCGCCCGCCGCCAAAATAGCCGATCTCCTGTCGCTCCAGTAATCCCAGCATGTCCGCAAATGCAGTCGGACCGAAATCTCCGGAATGGTTGTTGGCCAGTGCGACCGCGTCGAAATGGCGTTTGATTACCGGTAGCGTGCGGGGGTGCGCACGAAAGGTATAAGGCTTCTCCGGCTGCGGCGACCCCTTGGTGCTGATCACGCATTCGAGGTTACCGATGCGGATATCCGCGGAAGCGAGGATGGCAGCAAATGGCTTGAACGGATCGCGCCCGCTGCGGACCACCTTGCCCGGTGTTTCGGCAAGCATGATGTCGCCAACAACGGCGACGGAAACCACTGGTTCGGTTGCCTGCGCGCCGCAAACCAGGCACAGCGCGCACAAGAGGATGCCGATCAGGCGCTTCATGGCGCGATCTCCGTCAGCAGGCATTGGTACTGCATCTCGCGCTCGAGGTAGGGGGCATAGACGTAATTGACACCGGTCTGAAACGTCGGTGGCGTTGCTGCTACCGGCGTGG
>AEPR01000584.1 GCA_000195205.2 Oxalobacteraceae bacterium IMCC9480
CACCGCCGGCTACGCGATCGGTGCGCAGGAAGGCATCATTTACCTGCGCTCCGAATACCTGTACCTGAAGGATTACCTCGAACAGCAACTGGCCGACTGGCGCGACGACGGCCTGCTGGGCAAAGCCATCGGCGGCAAGCGCGACTTCAATTTTGATATCCGCATTCAGATGGGTGCCGGTGCCTACATCTGCGGCGATGAAACCGCGCTGATCGAATCGCTCGAAGGCAAGCGCGGCACGCCGCGCGTCAAGCCGCCGTATCCGGTCAACATGGGCTACCTCGGCAAACCAACCAGCGCCAACAATGTCGAAACCTTCGCCGCCGTCGCCGCCATCATCGAACACGGTGCCAGTTGGTTCAAGGCGATGGGTACGGCCGAATCGACCGGCACGCGTCTGCTGAGCATCTCCGGCGATTGCAGCGCGCCCGGCATTTATGAAATCGCCTGGGGCATCACGCTGGCCGACGTGCTGGCCAAGGCCGGCGCGCGCGATCCCTGGGCGGTGCAGGTCAGCGGCCCGTCCGGCGATTGCGTCTCGGTCGAGAAAGACGGCCAGCGCGCCATCGCCCTCGAAGACCTGAGCTGCAACGGTTCGTTCATGATCTTTGACCGCAGCCGCGATTTGCTCGATATCGTCAGCCAGTTCATGCAGTTTTTTGTCAACGAATCCTGCGGCATCTGCGTGCCGTGCCGCTCCGGCAATGTCGACCTGTTCAAAAAAATCAATCGCGTCATCGACGGCAAGGCCTGCCAGAAGGATCTCGACGAAGTCGTGGTCTGGGGCAAGCTGGTGCGCAAGACCAGCCGCTGCGGCCTCGGCGGCACCTCGCCGAAACCGATCCTGACCACACTGCAAAATTTCCCCGAGCTGTACGCCGCCAAGCTCGTCAAACAGGCCGGCCCATTGCTGCCGTCCTTCGACCTCGAGGAAAGCCGGCGCGGCTACCGCGAGGCCATCGCCATGCTCAACGACAGGAGGACTGTTTCATGATCCATACGCAGATTCAGATTCAGATCGACGGAAAGAACATCAACGCGCGCAAGGGCGACAACCTGGTCGACGTCGCGCTCGACAATGGCATCTACATCCCGACCCTGTGCTACGTCCGGGGCCAGCCGTGCCTCGGCACGTGCCGGGTCTGCGCGGTGCAGGTCGGCACTGCCACGGCGGCGGCCTGCACGGTGCCGGTGGCACACGGCATGGTGGTCACGGTCAACGAACCCGAGCTGGCCGACCAGCGCAAGGCCCTGGTCGAAAGCCTGTTTGCCGAAGGCACGCACAATTGCCCGAGCTGCGAAAAAAGCGGGCGCTGCGATCTGCAGGCAGTCGGCTATGAAGTCGGCATGATGGTCTCGCGTTTCGAGTACCGCTTCACGCCGCGCCAGAAAGACTACGGGTCCGAGCACATCCTGCTGGAACGCGACCGCTGCATCTTTTGCCAGCGCTGCGTCGAGTTCGTTCGCGATGCCGGCAGCGGCCAGAAAATCTTCAGCATCAGCGGACGCGGCACCACGTCGCGCATCGAGATCAATGTCGAGCTAGCCAACAAAATGAGCGCCGCCGAAGTCACCCGCGCGGTCGACCTGTGCCCGGTCGGCACCATCATCGAAAAACGCGTCGGCTTCAACGAACCGATCGGCAAGCGCAAGTTCGACATCCGCTCGATCCGTGAACGCGCCCTCGCAGGAGACCCGCAATGAGCACACATGCAGAAATTGGCAACGTCACCTACAGCCACGACCTCCCCAAAACCCCGGTCGACGCCGCCTTCCTGGCCAGCCAGGCCGGCAAGATCAATGTCTCGATGATCGCGCTGGTCGGTTGCTGGGGCTGCACGCTGTCCTTCCTCGATATGGACGAGCGCCTGCTCGGGCTGCTCGACAAGATCACCATCCTGCGTTCGTCGATGACCGACATCAAGCGCATCCCCGAGCGCTGCGTGGTCGGCTTTGTCGAAGGCGGCGTGGCCAGCGAAGAGAACATCGAAACGCTGGAACACTTCCGCGCCAACTGCGACATCCTGATCTCGGTCGGCGCCTGCGCGGTCTGGGGTGGCGTGCCATCGATGCGAAACCAGTTACCGCTGGCCGATTGCCTCGAAGAGGCTTACATCAAGTCGCCCACGGTGGTCGCCGGCATCATTCCGATCATCCCGAATCATCCCGACCTGACGCGCGTGACGACCAAGGTCTATCCATGCCACGAAGTGGTGAAGATGGATTACTTCATTCCCGGTTGCCCGCCCGATGGCGACGCGATTTTCAAGGTCCTCGACGACATCGTCAGTGGCCGCCCGGTCGATTTGCCGACCTCAATGAACCGCTACGATTAAAGGAAACCCCATGGGCAGGAAACTGATTATCGATCCGGTCACCCGGATCGAAGGACACGGCAAGGTCACCATCGAACTCGATGACGACAACAAGGTCATCGACGCCAAATTGCTGGTGGTCGAATTTCGCGGCTTCGAGAAATTCGTCCAGGGCCATCCGTACTGGGAAGCGCCGATGCTGTTGCAGCGCATCTGCGGCATCTGTTTTGTCAGCCACCATTTGTGCGGTGCCAAGGTGCTCGATGACATGATCGGGGTCGGTTACGCGACCAACAACCTGATCACGCCGACCGCCGAAAAAATGCGCCGCCTCGGCCACTACGCGCAGCAATTGCAATCGCATGCGACCGCGTATTTTTACCTGATCGTGCCCGAAATGCTGTTCGGCATGGATGCCGCGCCGGAGCAGCGCAACGTGCTCGGTCTGGCGGTCGCCGACCCGGGGCTGGTCAAGCGCGTGGTGATGCTGCGCAAGTGGGGGCAGGAGCTGATCCAGGCGGTGCTCGGCAAGAAAATGCACGGCATCAGTTCGATCCCGGGCGGCGTCAACAACAACCTCACGGCCGCAGTGCGCGACCGCTTCATCAACGGGGACGCCACCATCCCGAGCATCGACCAGATGCTGGACTACGCGCAGGAAGGCCTGCAACTGTTCTACGATTTCCATGAAAAAAACCGCGTGCTGGTCGATACCTTCGGCGATGCGCCGGCGCTCGACATGTGCCTCGTCGATGACAACGGCGACGTCGATTATTACCACGGCAAGATGCGCATCATCGACAACGACAAGCGCATCGTGCGCGAGCTGGATTACCACGATTACCTCGACCATTTTTCGGAAGCCACCGAAGAATGGAGCTACATGAAATTCCCCTTCCTCAAGGATCTCGGCCGCGAGCAGGGTTCGGTGCGGGTCGGGCCGCTGGCGCGGGTCAATGTCACGCGCTCGTATTCGACGCCGCTGGCACAGGTCGCGCTGGAAAAATTCCATGCCTATAACAAGGGCAAGTCCAGCAACAAGACCTTGCACACCAACTGGGCACGCGCCATCGAAATCCTGCATTCGGCCGAGCTGATCAAGCAATTGCTCAACGATCCCGACCTGCAAAAAGACCAGCTGGTGGTCAGCGCGACACCGGCCATGTGGACCGGCGAAGGCGTCGGCGTGGTCGAGGCGCCGCGCGGCACGCTGCTGCATCACTACCGCGCCGACACCGAAGGGCAGATCACCTTCTGCAACCTGGTCGTCGCCACCACGCAAAACAACCAGGTGATGAACCGCACCGTGCGCAGCGTCGCCGAGGAATACCTGAACGGCAAGGCCGAGATCACCGAAGGGATGATGAATGCGATCGAAGTCGGCATCCGCGCCTACGACCCGTGCCTCAGTTGCGCCACTCACGCGCTCGGCGAAATGCCCTTGCAGGTCACGCTGGTCGATGCGAAAGGAAACCAGCTCGATGAACGCCGCAAATAAC
>AEPR01000583.1 GCA_000195205.2 Oxalobacteraceae bacterium IMCC9480
GGGAAAAGCAATTGCCCGGCTAGAGTCCCGATTGAAGAAGCCACTGTTTGAACGGACCACCCGCCGCTTGACGATGACCGATGCCGGCGAGGAGTTTTACAAGGTCTGCGCGCGGGTGCTTGATGAACTGGAGGTGGCGGAAGGAATACTTTCCGGTGGGGAAAGTATCCCTTCGGGACGCCTGAGAATAGATTTGCCGGCGACCTTCGGTCGCATACAGGCGTTTGCATCCGTCCTGGCATTTACCGACAAATACCCGCAAGTGCTGCCCCATGTCTCGTTCACCGACCGGTTTGTCGACATCGTGGAGGATGGCCTGGACGTCGTCGTAAGAATCGGTGGCGATGACACCTGGCCGGCGGCTGTCGGTTACAAGGACCTGGGACACGAAGAGCTGATTTTTTGCGCCGCGCCAAGCTACCTCTCGGCACACGGACAGCCCCACCGCGCTGCTGATCTGCTGGATCACGACCTCGTTCTGTATGGCAAAGCAGATGGCAGTACCAGCCCCCTGTTAATCCAGGAAGAACAAAAACCCTTGGCGCGGCAACAGGTCAACGGTCGGATCGTGCTGGCCCAGGCCGAGGCGCAGGTCGCCGCCGTGGAAAGGGGTTTAGGGATTGCCCAACTCGCTACCTGGCTCGTCGAACAACAAATCCGGGACGGACGCTTGATCAGGATATTGCCGCTGCTGGCGACGCAGGGACTGCCGCTGCATCTGATCTGGCAGCGCAGCCGGGAACACGCTCCCAAGGTGCAGGCGCTGATTGCGCATCTGGAAGCGACGCTCAGCATCAGGCCCATGGCGGCCGGAGTTCAATGAGCGCCACGCCCGATCTCTGGGGGCGCTCATTACGCACTAATGGTTTATTTGATCAGAATTGTAGGATGCATGCCCTTCGGTGATTGCACCCTAGGCATTGCGTCAGATCGTCAGGAGCCGATCGAAACGGAAATCACCTGTTTTCCAACGCTATCAAAGTGATGGCAGATGCACTAACATGCCATCATCGATATCCAATTTGAGGAGTGAAAGAAATGGCCTCCGTCACTGTCCGTAACCTGCCCGATGAAACACACCGCGCACTACGCGCGCGAGCTGCCACCCATGGTCGAAGCACTGAAGCCGAAATTCGGGCGATTCTCGAAAGCGCTGTTCGACCCGAGGGAAGGATCAAGCTCGGCACGCTGCTCGCCGATATTGGTCGTGAAGTGGGCGGTATCGATCTTGAAATCGAGCGCGACAGGACATCGGTCGAACCGATGCGCTTTGAATGATTTTGCTCGATACCAATGTTATTTCCGAGCCATTGAAAACTGCAGGCAACACCAACGTCCTTGCCTGGATTGACGCCCAGAACATTGAGACGCTTTACCTCTCGACTATCAGCCTTGCGGAGCTTCGCTTCGGTATCGCCGCGCTGCCGGAAGGGAAACGCCGGGATACTCTGCATTTCAGTCTGGAGCAACGCGTATTACCCTTGTTTGCGGGACGTCTTCTGCCTTTTGATGATCCTGCTTCGCAATCCTATGCCGTGCTGCGTGCCCGTGCCCGTACCGCAGGACTGGCAATTGCGCCCGCAGACGGCTATATCGCTGCTATCGCAGCAACGCATGGTTTTACGGTAGCCACCCGCGACACGTCGCCTTTCGAGGCTGCCGGACTGGCGGTCATCAACCCATGGACGTGCCAAGCCCATTAACGTCAATGCAGGACTGTAGTTGAGTGGGTCGCAGCGGCACATCGCTACCCATCCAAGACCAAACCACTCGCTTCAAATCGCCTGCGCAATCGCCCGACCAAGCTCGCCGGTATTGGCCGTGCCACCCATGTCACGCGTCAGCGGTGCATGCTTCGGCCCGGCGGTCAGCACCGATTCGATCGCCGTCACAATCGCCGCGCCGGCCTCGGCATAGCCGAAATGTTCCAGCATCATCGCCCCGCTCCAGATCTGTCCGATCGGATTGGCCCAGCCCTTGCCGGCGATGTCCGGCGCGGAGCCGTGGACCGGTTCGAACAGCGACGGGAACAGGCCTTCCGGATTGATGTTGGCCGAGGGCGCGATCGCGATCGTGCCGGTGCAGGCCGGGCCGAGATCCGACAGGATGTCGCCGAACAGGTTGGAGCCGACCACGACGTCGAACCAGTCCGGATGCAGCACGAAGTTCGCCGCCAGGATATCGATGTGGTACTTGTCCCAGCGCACCTCGGGATACTGGCGCGCCATCTCGACGACGCGCTCGTCCCAGTACGGCATCGTGATCGCGATGCCGTTCGATTTGGTGGCCGAGGTCAGATGCTTTTTCGGGCGGCGCTGCGCCAGGTCGAACGCGTACTTGAGGATGCGGTCAACGCCGGTGCGCGAAAACACTGCCTCCTGGAATACCACTTCGCGCGGCGTGCCCTCATACATCCGGCCACCGACTGACGAATACTCGCCCTCGGTGTTTTCGCGCACCACGTAGAAGTCGATGTCGCCGACCGCGCGGTTGGCCAGCGGCGACGGGATGCCGGGCATCAGCCGGCACGGACGCAGGTTCACGTACTGGTCGAAGTCGCGCCGGAACTTGATCAGCGACCCCCACAGCGAAATGTGATCCGGCACCACGGCCGGATCGCCGACCGCGCCGAAGAAGATCGCATCATGTCCGCCGATCTGCTCTTTCCAGTCATCCGGCATCATCTGGCCGTGCTTGAGGTAGTAGTCGCACGAGGCGAAATCGAAGTGATCGAACTGCAGGTCGATATGAAATTTGCGGGCGGCCGCCTCGACCACGCGCAAGCCTTCGGGCATCACTTCCTTGCCGATGCCGTCGCCGGCGATGACAGCAATACGATGGGTAGTCATGGTTGTTTTCTCCTGTTGAAAAACACGCGCATCTCTTGATGCTAAAGCAGCATGCCGGTCGGCAGCGGCACCTGCAATATGGTTGTAAACAGCACGTACAGGCTGCCCGTGACAACGACCGTCGCGACACCATACAGCAGCAGCAATTTGCGGCTGCAACTGCCGTAATGCGCGACCGCCAGCAAGAGCACGAAGGCCACCACGCTGCAAACCAGAAAGCCGACCGGCTCCAGCAAAAATGCCCACGCCAGCATGATCAGACCGACCGCGACCTGGCGCACCACCGAGCCATCGACATGGCGCGTCACGTCACGCGGCTTGATCCACGACAGCACCAGCCACAGGCTGGAAAAAAACACGATCAGCGCGGAAACCGTTTTCGGGAACACCGCGCCCAGCATCGAGAAATCATCAGCCGCCATGAAGGCCGCCACGCCGATGACGATGAACAGAACGCAGGCTACCAGCGAGGCCCGGTTGCGGTAAGCGGGTGCCGACATTACGGTCTCCTGTCGGTGTCAGTGGTGCGCGCCTTGCGGGCGCGTCGGGCGCTAATGAGCGGATACAGCAAACCCAGAATGATGAAGGCAATGATGCCCAGCGCGATCGGCCGGCCGAAGAACTCCTGCGGGATGTTGCCGCGTGCGCCGCCGATCAGGAAACCCTGCACGAAGCCGCGCTCGGCGATCGAGCCGAGGATCAGGCCCAGCACGATAGGCGACGGCGTGAATCCGGCACGGGCCAGGCCCCACGCGATGATGCCGAGCACCACCATCTGCTGGACTTCATGCGGATTGTTATGGATCGCAAAACTGCCGAGTATCGTCAGGAAAGCCACCGATGGCACCAGCAGCGCTTTCGGTACACCGACGATGAAGCGGAAGGCATAGCGACCGATCACCAATCCCACCGGCAGCATCAAGACGGTGGCAATGATCAGCCCCCAGATGAAGGTATAGACAATCGAGCTCTGCTCGGAAAACAGCGTCGGACCGGTACGGATGCCCTGCACCAGCAAGGCACCCAGCATGATCGCATCGGGCGGGGTGCCGGGAATGCCAAGCACCAGCGTCGGAATGAAGCCGCCGCCGACGGTGGCATTGTTGGCCGACTCGGTGGCGATGATGCCGTCCGGTTCGCCATTACCAAAATTGTCCTGCCGCGGCGAGACCCGGCGCGCTTCCGAATACGCCACCAGTGAGGCGATCGATCCGCCGGCACCGGGCAGGATGCCGACCACGGTGCCGATCAGCGAGCTGCGTACCAGGTTGACCTTGCTGCGCATCAGGGCGCCGATTGCTTCGGCCAGCCGGAAGCCCTTGCCCGTGCTGGCGCTTTTCAGATGCGGATCGGGATTGGCCACCAGCCCGATGATCACCGGAATGCAATAGATGCCGATCAGTGCGCCGACCACGTCGATGCCGCCGAGCAGCGTCTGGGATTCGCCGACATAGCGGATGTCGCCACCGACCTCGGCGACACCGACCATCGACAGCAGCAAGCCCAGGCCGCCACCGATCAAGCCCTTGACCAGGCTGCCTTCGCTCAAGGCGGCGATCAAGGTCAGGCCGAGGATCGCCAGCCAGAAATACTCGACCGGACCGAACTTCAGGGCAATCGTCGCCAGCGGCGGTGACAGCATCAGCAGGCAGATCGCGCCGACCAATCCGCCGAACACCGACGCCAGGCAAGCCAGTGTCAGGGCCAGATCGCCGCGCCCTTGCTTGGCCATTGGATAGCCATCGAAAGTGGTGGCAATCGACGATGGCGTGCCGGGAGTATTGAGAAGAATGGCGGAATAGGCACCGCCGTAAATCGCGCCGGTGTAAATCGCGCCCAGCGAAATCAGCGCCGTGGCCGGCGGCATGGCAAACGTGAACGGCACCAGCACCGCCACAGCCATCGTCGCGCTGAGTCCCGGCAGTGCACCGATGACGGTGCCGGCGATGACGCCGCCAAGTGCCAGCAGCAGGTTGAGCGGCGTGAGCGCATCAAGCAAAAAGTCGATACCGAACATGAGGGGTCGCTTCCAGAAGAGCGCCGTCGACAAACGCAGCGGTGATGCCTGTGGCAATCACCGCTGCAGACGGCATGATCCAATCGGGCGGTGTGTGTGCACCGCAGGCCGGACGGGCCGGGGTCAGCGCTTGCGGATGCCCATCTCTTTGGCGATGGCTTCATAGCGTGACTTGACGTCGGCCATGAACTTGGGCATCCCGGCCGGACCGATGTCGAGCATCGCGAAACCGTTGTCTTCCATGATCTTGATGAAAGCAGGATCGCGGTTGACCTGAGCGAGCAGGTCGGCCAGTTTGGCCTGCACGGGGGCAGGTGTCGAGGCCGGCACCGCTACCCCGCGATAAGCACCCCCAACCAGATCGAAGCCGGACTCCTTGAAAGTCGGACAATCCGGCAGCTTCTTCTGGCGCTGCTCCATCGCTACGGCAAGGCAGCGGACCTGCTTGCCAAGCTGAACCTGCACGGTGGTATAGCCCCAGCTGGCACTGACCTGCTTGCCGAGCAATGCGGTGTTGGACGGGCCGGTGCCACCGAACGGAATGTAGGTGGTCTTGATGCCGGCCATCTTGTCGAAGCGTTGCTGCGCAATGTGGTTGGACGAATTGGTGCCGGAGCCGGACAGGGTCAGTGCGCCAGGGGACTTCTTGGCAGCAGCGATGTAGTCGGCCAGCGTCATGATCGGACTGTCCGCCGGCACCAGCAAGGCATCCGGCGTGAAATGAAACCAGTACAGCGTATGAATATCGTCGGTCTTGTAGCCGACGTTTTTTTCAAGAGGCTGCATGACAATGTGCGGCAGATTGGTCCCCATCACGGTATAGCCATCGGCCGGCATACCATTGAGTTGCGACCAGCTGGCCGCGCCGCCCGCGCCCGCCTTGTACTGGATCGCCAGCGACTGGCCGGTGAGCTTCTTGAACGTGGTTTCCTGAAAGCGCGCCGAGATATCGGACTCGCCGCCGGGACCGAACGGGATGATGTAGTTGATCGTCTTGTCGGGGTAGCCTGCGGCCGTTGCCCCCATCGTCGAACTTACCGCCAGTGCTGCCAGCACCGCCTTCCATGCATGTCTCTTCTCCATATTGTCTCCGCCTTGTCGTTTGTTTTAAAACAAATCATGAATGCAGTGTGTACCTGCCGGCATCCGGCGCAACCGACAGCCGGTGTGAGCAGGTACTCGACTGATAGTAAATTCAAAGTTTTCATAAGTCAAATGAATGATATATATGATGTAGTTGTCTAGCGGAGGCCAGCAAGGTCGTGACCTGGCGTCCGACAACGGGCAAAAAAAAACGCTACCTACTGGTAGCGTTTTATTTGGATCAATGACGTCAGTCGATATGTCCGGATCATTGCGGCTTCAAGCCGCCTTGGCGATCGCGCGTTTGCGCTTGACCGGTTTGGCCTGCACCATCGCCAACACGAGGTCGGTAATTTTTTCTGCGGCGTCGGCCTTGGACAATTTGCCATTCGGCTGGTACCACACATAAGACCAATTAACGATTCCGCCTATGGCCAGTGCAGCCACTTCGGCATCGTCGACTGTGAACTCGCCGGAGGCAACGCCTTCGTTGATCAGCGCAATGACCTTGCGGTCAAATTCGCGTCGCAAGTGATTGATGGCATCGCGGCTCTCGGCCGACAGCTGTTTTTCTTCGCGGTTGTAGATGGCGATGTGACCCTGGTTTTCGAGCACGGCCAGCATGAAGTCATTGGCCAGCACGCGCATTTTTTCGGTCGGTGACGCCTCCGTTGCCACCACCCGGTTCAAGGCATCGAGCGAGGCACGGATACCGCGCGAGCAAATCTCGGCCAGCAACTCGTCCTTGGACTTGAAATGGGAATAGATGAACGGCTTGGTAAAGTTCATTTTCTCGGCGACGGCTTCGAGCGTGGTCTTGCTCAACCCGTTCTGGTGAAACAGTTCCACCGCCGTTGAAATGATGCGCTCGCGCTTGAGCTTGGAAACCGCATCACGGATGTCATCGAACGCATTGACATCAACCGCGACATCCTTGGCGCGCTTCTTGGTAGCCGCCGATACCTTGGACTTGGCGACTTCGGGAGTAGGGATTTTTTTCATACCGTTGAGTATATACCAGCTAAATGTTGCATGAAGTTACGGCGGAGCAGCTCTGCAGCCAAGTTACAGCGTGTAGCAATGGACTGCAGCGCATGATCCCTGGCTGTTAACTCAGCCCTTTTCCCCCCGGACGTCACCAAAGACGATGGTGATTTTCGGTTGCCACGAATGATAGCAAAAACTCTCTGCAAAAGGTTGCTACTGGTCAACCAAATTATTCGTTTTCTGGTTGCAACTCCTTGCTACGCTATTGACGCTGGACCGGAGGAATCATCCTGCCCGGCTGAGCGCTGCCGGCGATGCAGGACCGGACAGAAAGCGGCCATCCTGTCGGCTTGACGCATCAAACTCTCACCGGGTATTTCGCGGCACCGTCGAGTATCAGGCACTATGACCGGCCAGTCATCGCTGCTCCACCACTTTCGAAGGGAACACCCATGCACTATCGCCGCCTTGGTAACAGCAATCTGAAAGTCTCCGCCCTCTGTCTCGGCACCATGATGTTCGGCGACCAGACCGAGCTGGCCGACGCCACGCGCATCGTCGCGTCGGCACGCGAGCACGGCATCAACTTCATCGATACTGCCGATGTCTACAGCAAGGGCCGCTCGGAAGAAATGGTCGGCAAAATACTGGCCGGTGAGCGCCATCACTGGGTACTGGCAACGAAGGTCGGCAACGCGATGACCGTGAGCAAATCAACTGTGCAAGCCAACCCGCTGCACTATTCGCGCAAGTGGATCCTGCAGGAAGTCGATAACTGCCTCAAGCGCCTGGCAACCGATTACATCGACATCCTGTACCTGCACCGCGATTTCCATGACCTGAATCTTGAAGAGGTGGTCCGCACCATCGGCGACCTGATCCGCAGCGGCAAGATCCAGTCCTTCGGCCTGTCCAATTTCAGCGGCTGGCGCATCGGCGAAGTGATGCGCTGGTGCGGCTTGCTCGGCGTCGCGCAACCGGTGGTCTGCCAGCCGTATTACAACCTGCTCAAGCGTGGTCCCGAAGTCGAGATCCTGCCGGTCTGCGCGTATCACGGCATCGGCGTCGTGCCCTACAGCCCGATCGCCCGCGGCGTACTGACCGGCAAATATCCACCCGGCCAGCAACCGGCCGCCGACAGCCGCGCCGGCCGTGGTGACAAGCGCATGCTCGATACCGAATTCCACGAAGACTCCTTGCTGATCGCGCAGCAAATCAAGACCCTGGCCGAAGCGCGCGGCATCACCCCCGGCCAGTTCGCCACGGCATGGGTGCTGGCCAACCCGATCGTCTCGTCGGTCATCGCCGGCCCGCGCACGCTGGCGCAACTGGAAGATTATTACCCGGCGGTTGACGTCGTGATTTCGAGGGAAGAAGAAGCGTTTGTCGATGGACTGGTGACGCCTGGACATGCGTCGACGGCGGGGTATAACGATCCGAACTATCCGTTTTTCGGGCGGCCGGTGAGATGACGCTACAGGCTGCTGGCTAGCAGGCCGTAATTATTTTGAACCCGCCGCATAACTGCCGCTACTTCCGGCCAGGTAAAACATCGTGGCCCATGCAGCCTGCGTCACGACCAGCCTCAACGAGGAGTGGCTGTACTTTCCGCAAAATTTGCATCGGTTTGCCAGCCGAACGTTTCCTATCCAATCCGGTTTGCGGCCATGTTGCGGCTGGGTTTTGAAAGG
>AEPR01000582.1 GCA_000195205.2 Oxalobacteraceae bacterium IMCC9480
GCTCTATCACGGCTTGCGCCGGGCCGAACTATGCCGGTTGATGACTGGCGACCTGCAGCAGCGCCGTGGCGTGATGCATCTGCAAGTTCACGGCAAGGGATCAAAAATCCGGTACGTCCCGCTCCACCCCGGCACCGCCGAACAGATCGAACTGTATCTAATAGCGGCCGGCCACGAGTCCGACAAGGCTGGCGCGCTGTTT
>AEPR01000581.1 GCA_000195205.2 Oxalobacteraceae bacterium IMCC9480
GCACGATGAGGCCGTGCCCACCCTACGGATTGTTGGCGGCGGTGCGTTCGCGTGGGCGCGGTACCCCTGTGCCAACTCTACGAAACGGCATTGAAAAACAAGCGCACGCGATAAAAAAAGCAAGTCACCCGCTTATTTTTTCAGCAAATAACACTTCGAGTCCGCCACCTTGGTGAACGCTTCCTCGCCCGGTATCGTCGCCACCAGCTTCAGATAATCCCATGGCTTCTTCGACTCGGCCGGGGTCTTCACCTGCATCAGATACATGTCGTGGATGTAGCGACCGTCCTGGCGGATGTAGCCCTTGCTGTAAAAATCGTCGAGTTTCATTTTCTTCAGCTCGGCCATGACCGTGTCGGCGTCATCGGTCTTCGCCTGAGTCACCGCCCGCAGATATGTCGTGGTAGCCGAATAGGCCGCCGCCTGGTGCGTGCTCGGCATCTTTTTCATCTTCAGGAAAAAGCGATTGGCGAACTTGCGCGACGCCTCGTCCTTGTCCCAGTACCAGCTATCGGTCATCAGCAAGCCCTGCGCGACCGGCAGGCCCAGACCGTGGATGTCGTTGATGACCATCAGCAAGCCGGCGATTTTCATGTCCCTGGTCAGGCCGAAATCGCGCGCGCTCTTGATCGAGTTGATGGTGTCCGAACCGGCATTGGCCAGACCCAGCACCTGCGCTTTCGAGGCCTGTGCCTGCAAGATGAAGGACGACATGTCGTTGGCGTTCGGCGGATGCTTGGCCGAACCGACCACGGTACCGCCGCTGGCCTTGATGACCTCGGAGGTATCGGCAAACAGCGAATGGCCGAAGGCATAATCGGCGATCAGGAAGAACCAGGATTTCCCGCCCGCAGCCACGACGGCCGAACCGGTGCCCTTGGCCAGCGCCACGGTGTCGTATTCGTAATGGACGGTGTACGGCGTGCATTCCTCGTTGGTGAGCTTGGCGGTGGCGGCACCGATGTTGATGTAGACCTGCTTCTTTTCGGCCATGACGTTGTTCATGGCCAGGCCGGCACCGGAATTGACGCCGCCGATCAGCAATTTCAGATTGCGCCGGTCAACCCATTCGCGCGCTGTCACGGCAGCGGTGTCCGCCTTGTTCTGATGGTCGGCCGACAGGATCTCGATCTTCTTGCCGAGCACCTTGCCACCGGCATCCTCGACGGCCATGCGGATCGCTTCGAGGCCGCCGGCACCGTCGGTGTCGGCGTACGGACCCGACATGTCGGTGATGAAGCCGATCCGGATCGGCTCACTGGCGGACTGAGCCTGAGCGTGCGTACCGGCTGCAAACAGTAGCGTGATGGAAGCGGCGATGAGGGTGCGGTGGTTCATGGTGCGGTCTCCTTGTGTGGCGGGTCATTGCCCGCCGTTTTATAAGTGATTCTGTGACGGTGACTACGACGAGGCTACGCCGGCTTGCCCAATAATTCGGCAGCGAAGTCGGCTCGCACATCGCCGGCCGCGACCATCTCGCGTGCGATCCGGTCGACGTCGGCACCGGTAGCGCCGGCGACGATGGCGATATTGCGCGCATGCAGCGCCATGTGACCGCGCTGTATGCCTTCGGTCGACAAGGCCCGCAGCGCGCCGAGGTTTTGTGCCAGCCCGACCGCGACAGCGATTTCGGCCAGCTCCTGCGCCGAGCGCAGTTGCATGATCTTCAGCGACAGCCGCGCCATCGGATGGGTCTTGGTGGCACCGCCGACCAGTCCGACCGGCATCGGCATTTCGATGGTACCGACCAGGTCACCGGTAGCCGACACTTCCCACGTGGTCAACGAGGTGTAGCGCCCGTCGCGGCAGGCATACGCATGGGCACCGGCTTCGACCGCGCGCCAGTCATTGCCGGTCGCGACGATGACCGGATCGATGCCGTTCATGATGCCTTTGTTGTGGGTCGCCGCCCGGTACGGATCGATGGCGGCGAAGGTATAGGCGTCGATGATGCCATTGATGACCTGGTCGGCCGTGTAATCGGCGCTCTTGAGCAATTCGGGGCGGATCTGTACGCGCGCCCGGGCCAGCCGCAGGTCGGCCAGGTTGGACAGGATGCGCAAGCGCACCTTGCCACCGGTGATCGCTTCGATCCGTCCCGCCACGGCTTCGGCCATCGTGTTGACGGTGTTCGCACCCATCGCATCGCGCACGTCGACGATCAGGTGAACGATCACCATCGGGCCGCGCGCGGTATCGGCAAACACGTGCACTTCGATATCCTTGCACCCGCCGCCCAGGCCGATCAGCACCTTGTCGCGGCTGTTGGCCAGCGTGATCAGTTCCTGCTTGTGGCTCAGTACCGCATGGCGCGCACCGAACGGATCGGCCAGCTCCATGACCTGCACTTGCGCGCGCATCAGCGGTCCGGTGCTCGAGGTCTGGAAGCCACCTGACTCGCGGATGATCTTGGCCATGAACGATGCCGCAGCGACCACCGATGGCTCTTCGACCACCATCGGCACCAGCACGTCGCGGCCATTGATCTGGAAGTAGCCGGCCACCGAATACGGCAGTTCGAATTTGCCGATGACGTTTTCGACCATGCCGTTGGCGACTTCCAGCGGCAGGCTGCCCGGTTCGGCGATGAGCGCACGCTCTTCGGGTGTCAGGCCGGCGACGGCGACGATGTGGTCAAGCCGGGCGGCGGGGTCGAGGGCGCGAAAATTCGGCAGGCGGGAATCGATGGTCATGCAGTCTCCTTCAGGAACGGTCGGACGTGCCGTTGCGGTGACCTATTCTAGAAATCGCTGGCCGCAATTCCTATGGCACTAACTGCCATAAATCGAATTATTTTATGTGTGCTGTATGGTGTCGCTTGCCTTCACCTTCCCGGAACCCTGCCATGTACCCGTCCCCTGCCATCGACCAGTTATCTGCCCTGCAGTGCGATATCGTGACGCTGTTGCACACCGATGGCGTGAAGGATGACTTCGCCCGACTGCTGGCACGCGTGCATGCATTGCCGGACGGATGCGACAAGGATCTGCTGCTCGATAGCGCGCAAAAAGGCATGGAGGTACGTGACCGTCTCGACCATCACCAGACCCGTGAGCGCGGCCTGATGGCACTGATCGAAACAGCCCAGGACCTGACCGCGCTGCGCGATATCGACCCCGTCCTGCAGGCCATCGTGCAGCGCGCACGCAAGCTGATCGGTTGCGATGTCGGCTACCTGTCAATCGTCGATCACGAACACGGCGATTTTTATGTGCGTGCCACCGACGGTGCCTTCTCGGAAAAATTCAAGCGTGTGCGGGTCAGCCGCGAAGTCGGCATTTGCGGCTTCGTGGCCCGCAACCGCGCGCCGTACTGCTCGTCCGATTACGAGTCCGACAGCCGTTTTGCGCACAACAAATTCATCGACGCGGCAGTCACCGAAGAAGACATCCGCTCGATTCTCGGCGTGCCGCTGCTGTCGGGCGACACGGTCATCGGCGTGCTGTTTGTCGGCGACCGCTACGTGCGCTCGTACAACGCATGGGAAATGTCTATCCTGTCCACCCTCGCCGCGCATGCCAGCGTCGCGATCGAAAATGCCCGCCTCTTCGAACAAGCCCGGCAAGCGTTGCGACTGGCCAGCGAGGCCAACGCGAATCTCGAAAAGCAGCGCGCCGATACCCAGAACGCGGCTGACGCCCACGAGCGCCTGACCTCGCTGGTGGCCAAAGGCGGTGGCCTGCGCGCTATCTGCGACATGGTCGCGGCAATGCTGGACGGTGACGTACTCGTCATCGATGCGGGCGAACAGGAAATCTGTCGTGCCGGCGTGGCCGACACACTGGCCAGCGACCGTCACCAGTTCGATCACCCGCTCCATCTGGCGCTGGGCGAGAGCCGGGTACTGGGCCGCTCGGTCAGCGTGGCTGGCCATGCCGGATCGGTGTGGCGCGTGTCGGCAGTCGTTGGCGGCCACGGCTTGCTCGGCGGGCTGATCATCCACACCGCCGCCGAACTCAATGATGTCGCGGTGCGCATTTTCGAACGCAGCTCGGTAGTGGCCGGCGTGGTGCTGCTGTCCGAAGAAAACACCGACGCCGCCGCGCGCAAGGATGTGCCGCAACTGCTGCGCAATCTGGTCAGCCATGCGCGCCAGGACAAGGCCCGCAACCTGCAGCGCGCGGCGCGGCACGGGCTGGATCTGTCGCGACCGCTGCAACTGCTGCTCGTGAAAGTCGCGCATGGCGATGCCGGCTACCTGCTCAACCGTTTGCGCCGGCGGCCGGAGCTGACCGGAATGCTGTTCGATGAAATGGATGAGGTGCTGGTCTTCGTCAGCGCCTGCCATGTGACGGCAGACCTGCGCGATACCGTCACTGCGGCGATCGGCGACCAGCCGGGCAAAGCCTCGACCGGCGTCGTATCGTTGCCGCTGGCAGACGGTTCGGCTTTACCGGCCGCGTATGACAAGCTGACGCGCTGCCTGGCCATCCTGCCGGCGCTGGGCCGCTCGGGCGCGCTGTTCCATGAATCCGAACTGGCCTTGTATGCGCTGCTGTTTGCCGGCAAATCGAGCGGGGAGATCGATGTGTTTCTTAACGCTACGCTAGGCAAGCTCGCGCCTGGCGATGACACCCGCAAGGCAGAACTGGCCGCCTCGCTGCTGAGCTACCTCGATCATGGCCGGCACGCACGCGCAACGGCAAGCGCCCTCGACATCCACATCAATACGCTGCGCCAGCGCCTCGAAGCCATCAGCGCGCTGGCCGCAGACTGGTCCGATCCGGCCCGCCAACTGGATATCCACATGGCACTGCGGGTGTGGCATTTGCGACTGGCGTGAAGCGACTAGCCGGCGCTGCGTTGCCTGACCTGCTCGAAAAAACACACCGCCGCACACGCCGCCACGTTCAGCGATTCCATCGCCCCGATGTGCGGAATGGCGACCTGATGCGTGGCCAGTGCCAGCAATTGTTCCTCGACGCCCTGCCCTTCATGGCCAAACAGCCAGGCCACCGGTTGCGTCAGGTCGATGTCATAGACCCGCTGCGCAACATGCGAACTGGTCGCCAGTACCGGAACGCTGGCGTTGCGCACGACCTCGGCAAGGTCGACGTTTTCGAAGATCTTCAGCAGGAAGTGCGCACCCATGCCGGCACGCAGCACTTTCGGCGACCACGCGAAGGCGGTACCGGGACTGCAGAACACGTATTCGATGCCGGCGGCTGCCGCGCTGCGCAGGATGGAGCCCATGTTGCCGGGATCCTGCAGGTTATCGAGCAGCACGGCGGAACCGGCCAGCGCAACAGGCATCACCAGCTGCGGGGTCTCGACGACGAACATCAGACCGACGCCATGTTCGACCTGGCTGATAGCCTGATACAGCGCGTCCGGCAGGACGATGCATTGCGTTCGTCCGGCTTCGCATTGCAGCAGCAGCGGCACGACTTCCTGATTGATGGTGGCGCTCTGGCTGACGACGCACAGTTGCGGCATGCCCAGATGCTGCAGATACGCCTCGCACAAATGCACGCCATCGAGCAGCGTGCGACCGGCCTTGCGGCGCGCCTGCGAACTGGTGGCCAGTTGCTTCAGTTCTTTGTAGAGCGGATTGTCACGCGAGCTGATCGGCTTCATGCGTCGCCCTCCTGCAGCAGGCGCCGCACCGGCGCGTACGAACGGCGATGCACCGGCGACACGCCGTGCAAGCGCAGGCGCTCCAGATGCAGCGCCGTCGGATAGCCCTTGTGGCGATCGAATGCGTAGTCGGGATAGTCGGCATGCAGCACCACCAGCGCCGCATCGCGCGCAGTCTTGGCGAGAATGGATGCAGCAGAAATCGCATCGACCTTGTCATCGCCACCGACGATCGCGATCGATCGCACCGTCATGACCGGGCAGCGATTGCCGTCGATCAGCGCCAGTGTCGGCGTGGTCGGCAAGGTGTCGACCGCCCGCTTCATGGCTAGCAGCGATGCCTGCAAAATATTGATCGCGTCGATTTCGTGGTGCGAGCATTCGGCAATCGACCAGGCCAGCGCATGCGCCTTGATCTCGATGGCCAGCGCGTCGCGGCGCGCTTCGGTGAGTTTCTTGGAATCGCGCAAGCCGGCAATCGGATGGGCCGGATCAAGGATCACGGCAGCGGCAAACACCGGGCCGGCGAGCGGACCGCGGCCGGCTTCGTCGACGCCGCACACCAGTTCGCCGGGGTAGTCATACAGGGGGAGAGGAGCAGTGAGGATAGTCAAGGTCGCAATAATTTATGAAGTTGCCGGACGCGATTGATCGATCAGTGCCAGCACCGCATTGGCGCTTTCGCGGGCCGTGTCGCGCAGCAGCGCATGGTGCATGTGCGTGAAGCGTTCGACCAGCGTCGCCCGACCGTTCACGTCATTGAGTTGCTGCCACAAGGCATCGGCCATCGCCTGCGGTGTGGCAGCCTGTTGCAGCAATTCCGGCACGACGAATTCCTGCGCCAGGATGTTGGGCAAACCGACCCATGGCTGGTAGCCCATGTGACGCATGATTTCCCATGACGCCCGCAACATTTTGTAGGCTATCACCATCGGTTTTTTGAACAGCGCCACTTCCAGCGACGCAGT
>AEPR01000580.1 GCA_000195205.2 Oxalobacteraceae bacterium IMCC9480
AAAAATATAGCCGATCGGATTGTTGATTTCGTGCGCCACACCCGCGGCAAGCAGGCCGATCGAGGAGAGTTTTTCGGCCTGCACCAACTGTTGCTGCAGGCTTTTCAGCTGTTCATTGGCCAGCGTGAGTTCATCATTGCGCCGCATCAGCTCGGCGGTGCGCTCGATGACTAATTGAGCAAGATCGGCGTGGACTTTTTGAAGCGCTTCTTCGGCTTTTTTTTGCGCGCTCATGTCTTGCAGCATTTCGATGGCACCAACGACGTTGCCCAGCCGGTCGAGCACCGGCCCCGCAGAAAACTGAATCCACTTGCCCCCATCCATCATGCGCGGAAAAAAACCTTCCCCGACAAAAGTGCCGGGCATCAGCAATGAGCAAACGACCTTGCCCGGATAACGATGCTGGATCGCGTTGCACAGATCGCCATCGACGATCAGGTCAGCCAGGACCGGCCGCTGCGTATCGTAAAAAGGCTGCCACTGATTTTTCGTGCCCAGCATTGCCGACGCGGGCACCCCCGTCAGGATTTCGCATGCGCGGTTCCATTGCGTGATGACGTGGTCCGTGTTGATCGCATAGGCGGGCACCGGTGAATCCTTCAGATGGACCACACCTTTGAAGTAGTCATGTTCTTTGATCGCACTGAAACTGACTGGCGTGGCGGACGCAAAATTAGGCGGGTGTGGCATGGTGATGGTTAGGGTGGTAGGCCGTCATGGTTGTGATGTTGCTGGTGTTTGAGCTGGCGATTTGCCGCTGCCAGTTCAAGATTGGAGGCATACACCGCACGCGTCAGGCGCCGGTTTTCATCGGCCAGTTCCTTGCGCTGGAAGGCTTCGTCGACATGTCCACGCAATTTGATATCGTCCCAGGGCTTGGTCAGGAATTTATAGATATCGCCTTCATTGACGGCGTCGGTGACCGATTGCAATTCGGTATAACCGCTCAGCACAATGCGGACGGTTTCCGGAAAACGGGTTTTTGCCATGCTCAGGAATTCGACGCCTGTCATGCCCGGCATGCGCTGGTCGGACAGGATCACATCCACCGGATGTTGTGCCAGCAGCGCGAGCCCTTCGCTACCGCTATTGGCCGTCAGGATGTGGAGATCCTCGCGTCGCAGCAGGCGTTTCAGTGACGAGACGATATTGACTTCGTCATCGACCAGCAGCAGGGTGCGCTTGGCTTTTTTGGCGTTCAGCAAAGAGGCTGGCAATGTCGTTCCGGCCTGCAGAAGTTTAACGAATGCGTCGGCTGTCACCGGCGTTGAAAACAGGAAGCCCTGTATTTCATCACACAGGTTGTGGCTCAAAAAACGGCATTGCTGTTCGGTTTCGACTCCCTCGGCCAGCACCCGCAGACCGAGCGTGTGCGCCATCGAAATGATCGCTTTGATGATCGCCGCATCGTCCGGATTGTCGACCAGCTCCTTGACGAAGGAACGATCGATGATGACTTTTTTGAAGGGGAAGCGCTTCAGATAACTGATGGACGAATAGCCGGTCCCGAAGTCGTCCAGCGACAGGCCGATGCCCGCATGATGCAATTGGTTCAGCGTTGCACGTGCGGTGCTGGTGTCGTCCATCAGGACCGCTTCGGTGATTTCGAGAGTCAGCATCGACGGATCACATCCCGACAAATTGAGCAGCATCATGATCTGATCGCCCAGCAGCGGATTGCGAAACTGTGCCGCCGATACATTCACGGCCACCGGCACGACCGGCAGGCTGTGTTCGCGCCACGCCGCCATGTCCGTGCACACCTGTTCGATCACCCACAGGCCGATGTCGTCGATCAAGCCATTTTTTTCCGCCAATGGAATAAACCGGTCCGGCGCAACCCGGCCTAGCTCTGGATGATTCCAGCGCGCCAGGGCTTCAACCCCGGCGACCCGCCCGGTATGCAAATTGACCTGCGCCTGATAATGGACTTCCAGTTCGCCGTTGACCATCGCGCTGCGCAGTGCCGACTCCAGGGTAGTGCGCTCGTGCAGCCGTACTGACATCGCCTCGAGATAAAAGAGGATGCTGTTGCGACTGGTTTCCCGCGCATGCGACAAGGCCACGCCAGCGTAATTGAGCAAGGCACGCGCGTCGCGACTATCGTCCGGAAAAATCGCCAGGCCGAACGCACAGGTCAGATGGACCTGTTGATCGTCCAGCGCAATGGACCGGGTCAGCGAACGCTGGATCGCCTGACAACGGGTGATCGCATCGCTGCGCGAATCGGCGCGCAGCATGATGGCATAGCTGCCATTGCCGTCATGGCTGAGCATTTCATCGGTCTGCAGGCAAGTCCCCAATCGCTCTGCGGCCACTTGCACCAGTAAATTTTGCGACTGTCCATGCATCGAGCCGGATGCGTGCTGGTGCTGGTCAATATCGATGGCGGCCACATACAGTGTTAACGGACTGCCGCCGGAGGCTGATATCGCTGTGTCGAGGGTGTCGCGAAATCCAAGGTGATCGGTCAATCCGGTCAAACCGGCATGACGGGATGCCTGCGGCAATAACTGTTCGTCATTTTTGCGCGTTGTGATGTCGGACAGCATGCCAATGAAATGCGACACGTAGCCTTCATGATTACGAAATGGCGTGATCCCCAGTTCGCACCAGTGCAAGGAACCGTCCTTGCGATAACTGCGCATGTCGATTGAGGTGGGTTGGGTGGCACTCATTGCCGCCCGTAATTTTTTTCGTTGTGGTTCGTCACCGGCATCGCCCTGAACGTACCAGTCGATGCGACCGGCCAGTTCCGTTTCGGTGTAGCCGGTCATGCTTAAAAAAGCCGCATTGGCATACAGGACGCGATAGTTTTCGGTGGCATTCGATAACACCAGCACGCCGCAATGGCTGACATCCAGGGCCAGGTAGCTGATGTCCTGCTTGATGCGAAAGCCAGTTTCATTGAGGGATTCTGCGAAATGAATCATGGCCGCGCCTGTGTGATGACGGTTAACTAGCAACCGCATCGTTAGTTACTGGCGGGAAACTTTATCTTA
>AEPR01000579.1 GCA_000195205.2 Oxalobacteraceae bacterium IMCC9480
GTCGCCGTCGTCGACACCGGCAGTTTTTCCCGTGCCGCGCGCGACCTGCACCGCACCCAGTCGGTGGTCAGCTACACCATCGCCAACCTGGAAGCACAATTAAATTGCACGCTATTTGATCGCACCAAACGCAAACCGGCACTGACCGAAGCCGGCCAGTTGCTGCTAGCCGATGCGCGCAGCGTGGCGCTCAAGGTCGATGCGATGCGGGCGCGTGCCAAGACCTTGTCCGAGGGACTCGAAGGTGAGGTATCGCTGGCAGTCGATGTGATGTTTCCGACCGCGACGCTGGTCCGTATCCTCGAGTGCTTCCAGGTCCAGTTCCCGACCGTCGCGCTGCGCTTGCGCATAGAAGCGCTGGGCGCGGTCACGCAACTGGTACTCGATGGCGTGACGCGACTGGGCGTATCGGGCTGGATGATCGGTTCACCGGATGCAATCGAACGCCATGCGCTGGGCAGCGTGCGGCTGATCCCGGTGGTCGCACCCGGCCATCCGCTGGCGCACGCGGTCGCGCCGATTCCGACGGCCATCGCCCGCGAGCACACGCAGCTGGTGCTGACCGACCGCAGCGCGCTGACCACCGGAAAGGATTTCGGCGTGTTTGCGATGCGCGACTGGCGGCTTGGCGATCTCGGTGCCAAGCATGCGTTGCTGCGCGGCGGGCTCGGTTGGGGCCACATGCCCGAAGCGATGGTCGAGACCGATCTCGCCAATGGCCAACTGGTGCGGCTGGAGCTGGCCGAAATGCATCCGCCCATCTATCCGCTGTATCTGATCCACCGCGCCGACCAGCCACCCGGGCAGGCAACCCGCTGGCTGATCCAGCAATTGCGCGAGCAGGCACCGGAAGTGGCGATGCCGTCGTAAGCACCCGTGTGCCCTGCCGGGCGCTCGCTCGCTCGCGGCCGGCCGGATTTTGTTATAGTCCGGTCCCGCCCCGCCTGACTGCCTCCATTACCATGCCCAAGTTCACCCTCCTGCTGCAGCAATATGGCTTGCTGCTGGTGTTCGCCAACGTCCTGCTCGAACAGATGGGATTGCCGATTCCGGCCTATCCGATCCTGATCGTCGCCGGCGCGCTGGCAATGCTCGGCGACTTCAGCTGGCAGGCCTGCCTGCTGGTGAGCGTCGCTGCCTGCCTGATCACGGACTTGAGCTGGCATGCCGCCGGCAAGCATTTCGGCAAGCGCATCCTCGGCCTGCTGTGCCGCATTTCACTGTCGCCGGACAATTGCGTCAGCCACACCGAAGACATTTTCCGGCGCTGGGGACCGAAGTCCCTGCTGGTCAGCAAATTTATTCCTGGCTTCAATACGATTGCGCCGCCGCTGGCCGGTGCGATGGGGACGCCGCGCGGCAAGTTCCTTTTTTTCAGCGTCAGCGGCACGCTGCTGTGGGCCGGCAGCGGACTGGCCATCGGCGCGATTTTTCACAAGAGCATCGACAAGGTGCTAGATGTGCTGAGCACGATGGGCATGACGGCGCTGGTGGTGATCGGCTCATTGCTGGGCTTGTTCATGCTCTACAAATATGTCGAGCGACGCCGCCTGATGCGCTCGCTGTACATGGCGCGGATTTCGGTGAACCAGCTGCGCACGCTGATCGATGACGGTCTCGACCCGATCATCGTCGATGCCCGCAGCAAGACCGCCCAGGCACTGGAAGCGGCCATTCCCGGCGCGATCCTGTACGGCCATGACGATCACGCCGCCACCTTTGCCAGCGTGCCGCGCGACCGCGACATCATCATTTATTGCAGTTGCCCGAACGAGGCATCGGCTGCGGCCATTGCGCGCAAATTGATCAATCATGGTTTCGTCAAGGTGCGGCCGCTGGTCGGCGGACTCGATGCGTGGAATGCGTGGGATGTGCCGGAGGATGAGATGGTGCTGACGGCGGTGTTGCCGGTGCAGGGGTAAAACGCACACGATCATGCCGGGACAAGTGAATTTGCGCTGCTCGATATTCTGGCGTGGCAGAATAGTTGACTTATTCAGCAGCCAATATCATTGAAATTCTGCCAGATAAGAATTTTTGTTGATGAAGCACTGAATAATCAATAAAATTCTGCTATAGAAGAATTTATACGGCCAACATCCTATGAGCAAGCCTGAACATTTCGGAAAAATTAATGCGGTGTCGGACTTTGGCGCGGCAGTGCGCGCCGGCCGCAAAGCAGCGGGACTGCGCGTCGTTGATGCCTGCGCGCTTGCGGGTGTTTCCATTCAGACGCTCACCGACATCGAGGCAGGCAAGCCAACGGTGGGCATAGGCAAAATGATGGCTGTTGCCGATAGTTT
>AEPR01000578.1 GCA_000195205.2 Oxalobacteraceae bacterium IMCC9480
GGTGGGCACGGGGTTATCGTGCCCACGCGAGCGCCCCCCCGAATCAACTTTGCACCGCCAACGCACAAGACCGCGTCACCGGAATATCCACCCAACAAGGAGCAAGCATGCAGCACTTCACCATCAAACCGGGCGTCCCACTGGCCGAGCAACCCGAACTGGGTCACAACCGCTGGCATCCGGATATTCCGTTCCTGTCGCGCGTCAAACCGGGCGAAGAAATCATCATCGAATCGCTCGACTTCCTCGATGGCCAGATTCATGACAACGACGACGTCGCCGATGTCCGCGATGTCGACCTGACCCGCGCCCATCCGCTGACCGGCCCGTTCTACATCGAAGGCGCCGAACCGGGCGACTTGCTGGTGGTCGACCTGCTCGACATCAACCCGATCACGCCGCTCGGTTTTTCGGGTGTGTTTGCGAAGTCCAACGGCGGCGGTTTCCTGGCCGATTATTTCCCGGAACCCGCCAAGGCGATCTGGGACCTGAAGGGTTTGTACGCGACCTCGCGCCACATCCCCGGCGTGCGCATCGCCGGCCTGACGCATCCGGGCCTGATGGGCTGCTTGCCATCGATGGACTTGCTCAATGAATGGAACCGTCGCGAAGCGCCACTGGCCAAGCTCGGCCTGGCCAAACCGCCGGATCCGAAGACGGCGGTGCTGCGTGGCGTGACCGGTTCGGCGTTTGACCGGATGGCAGCCGAAGCAGCCCGCACCGTGCCACCGCGCGAACACGGCGGCAATACCGACATCAAGGATTTGTCATCGGGTACGCGGATTTTCTTCCCGGTGTACGTGAAGGGCGCGGGCTTTTCGATGGGTGACTTGCACTTCTCGCAGGGCGATGGCGAGATCGGCTTCTGCGGCGCGATCGAGATGGATGGCGCGACCCACGTCGCGTTCGACCTGATCAAGGGCGGCATGGCCAAGTACGGCCTGACCGCACCGATCTTTTTGCCTAGCGTGGTCAAGCCGCACTACAGCAAGTACATCACCTTCGAAGGCATCAGCGTCGAGAACGGCAAGAACTACTACCTCGATGCGACCGTCGCCTATCGCCAGGCTTGCCTGAAAGCGATCGACTACCTGACCCGCTTCGGCTACACCGGCCCGCAAGCCTACATGCTGCTGACGGCGGCCCCGGTCGAAGGACGCATCGGCGGCATCGTCGACATCCCGAACTGCGCCTGCACGGTATCGATCCCGACCGAGATTTTTGATCAGGACATCACGCCCAAAGGCATGCTCAACGACCTCGCGCACTGGGGTCGCAAGCAGCCGTAACCAGCCCGCATTGCGGCGGGATCAGCGATCCTGCCGCTTCCCTTTTCAAAGGACATCACCATGCCGTTCTATGACATCCACTGCAGCGAATGCGAAGGTATTTTCGAACGCATGCTCAAGGTCAGCGACCTGCATACCGCGATCGACTGCCCGTACTGCAAACAGCAAACCGTCGCCCGTCCGGCCCTCAACGCGTCGCGCGTGAGCTTGCAAGTGACCGACACCTGGAAGCCGCGCACCGGCGCCGAACGACTGGCCGGCAATGGCGTGGCGGGGCAGGGCACCAGCACGCGGCGCATCCGCAATAGCGTGCTGCATAACTGCAAGGGGCATAGCTGCAGTATTTGCGAGTTGCCTTGAGGGTTGTTTTTGCTGACTTATCACGCAAGAGGAAAAATTTCGTAAGGTGGGCACGGCCCTTTGTGCC
>AEPR01000577.1 GCA_000195205.2 Oxalobacteraceae bacterium IMCC9480
GCCGCCAGCGCCGGCAAGGACCAGTCGGGTTCGAGGGCAATGTGGCTGTGCACCAGTTCCATCGCATCGGTGGCAGGGAACGGTGGCTGCCCGCTCAACAATTCGTAAAAGGTCGCGCCCAGCGCGTAGTAATCGGCGCGGTAGTCAACGAGGCGGTTCATCCGGCCGGTCTGTTCCGGTGCCATGTAGCGCAGGGTGCCTTCGAGCGAGGCCGGATGATCGACCCGCGCCAGTTCCTGCTCCAGCTCGCTGGCAATACCAAAATCGATCAGCTGCAACAAGCTGCGCCGCGGGTTCCAGATCAGGTTGGACGGATTGATATCCTTGTGCACGATGCCCTTGCCATGCACGACCCCAAGGACCGCACAGAGCTGCAGCGCGATCTCGAAAAAATCATCGCGCGACAGCGGATCACCGTTCTGCAAGCGCTTGTCGAGCGAGTCGCCGCCGCCGTCCTGCTGCAGCATGGTCCAGTAACCGGCATCGAATTGCAGCGCCAGCGGGCGCGCAATGCCCGGATGCAGGCAGCGCGCCGCGATCGCGTATTCGCGCTTGTAGCGGACGACTTCCTGGAACGATACGGCGGTCCTGTTGAGGATCTTGACGATGACCGCCTGCTGCCCCTGCAGCGCCCGATAGACCCGCGAGTTCGCACTGACGTGCAAGCTGTCGGTGATCTCGTAGGCGAAGGGATGGCTCACTGTTTTCCTTGTTAGCGTGGCGTGCGGCGCGGCGATTGAATTGCGTGCAATCGGATCGCACACAATGATGCTTCAGCGCATCTTACCTCTACTCATTGGTATATAACTTATTACGACTAAGTAGCGATATGTGTCGCATTGGAAGTAATGGTTAGCACGGGTGCCGGATGTCGTGCGGGTAGGCGCAAGG
>AEPR01000576.1 GCA_000195205.2 Oxalobacteraceae bacterium IMCC9480
AGGACGGACCTGTCCTGCCAAGGAATGAAACTGGTTTGTAAATGATATGACGGTGCCATCGATGGCGAACTGGCCCTTTCGAATCATGTGCATGAGTTCAACGCCGGCAATAACCTGGGCTGCGCATCGGAATGACTTGAAGCCCAGCATCGGCCTGGTCACCCGTTTGATTGCACGATGGTCCTGCTCGACGATGTTGTTGAGGTACTT
>AEPR01000575.1 GCA_000195205.2 Oxalobacteraceae bacterium IMCC9480
CAACACCGACGGCAGCAGCCGTCCGGCGGTTAGAAATTCATTCTCCGCAATCCGTGCTGCCTTTCTTGGCGGCATCAAATCACGAAAAAAATGATCGCGCATTCATCCTCTGGTCCCGAACCAAAACTCGGAATAAAACGCCTTGAGAATTTACCACAGGTAACACTTCAGCTGAAAGAAGGTGCTCGATTTTAAGTGCTAAATAGCAGAAACAAAATGGATTGTTAATTGATTGTTATTGAAGTGGGGTTCTCAGGACACAAACCCGGACGTTTGTCTTTCAGGCGAAATCAGTGCTTGTGCCAGACATACAAATAAGGCCCTGCCTTGATCGGCTGATGGATTTCGTCCGCGGGGTGCTCCTCGATAGCGAACTCATAGCTCACCAGCAGTGCGCCGACTGGCATTTCAGCCTGGAACTTGGCCCACAGCGGCGGCATGGCCACCGGCGACAAGTAGGCAAACACCACATCGAAGCTCGAAAAATCCAATGTCTGGTAATCGCCGCGCAAAAAACAGGCAGAACTGCCGCGCAGGCGGGCGCGTAGCCAGCTGAACAACCACGGCAACGGTGCCAGTTCGATGCCAAAAAAACGGCTGTCGGGGCGACGCCTGGCCAGATCGAGCACCAAACCACCCAGCCCGCTGCCGATGTCGATGCCGCGCAGTGGTCGCTCCGGCAGCAATTGGTTCACCGCATGCCAGACACGCTGACCGGACAGATACAGAGGAACCTGCGTGCGATAGGTGCTCCAGTAAAGCCCCAGCATCAGCAAAAAAGCCAGCAGAAAAATCCAGGAAGGTAATTGCCATCCAAAAACCAGCACCAGCGCCGGGGCAAAAAACAACTGGATTGGTAGCCACCAGCTTGCCATCGCACGCCAGCGCGTCAGTGTCGCGGCGATGGATCCTTGCAGAATCGCGAGCAGCCACACAGGCAACACTTGCCCGGCGGCTCTCCAGAACAAAAGCACGCCGGCGACCACGATGACAAAGGAAAGTAATTGCAGCAAAAGCGCCCGGACCGCAGGCGCTTTCAAGGAGACAGGAAAGGGAAATGACAGGAATGACACGACAGGGACTCTTTAACGGAACATGCGGGCCGAGACATCATGCCCACTCGGTCACATGCTGGCAACTGCTGCTTGTGCGGCTTCCTTTGCCTTGCGGGTTTTGCCGGCGCGTGACGGCATGTGGCACAAGCCGCAAACATAACCGGCATTAAGGTCAAGCTGGTGCACTACAAAATGGCCGCTGCATTCGGTACAGCAGGCTGTGTTCAGCATCTTGCTGTCAAAAAAGCGCACCATCGTCCAGGCGCGGGTCAGGGACAGGACTGGCTCCTCATCGCCTTCCGGCCCCATTTGCTCCAGATACAGCTTGTAAGCCTTGACCACCGCAACAATGCCGGTGATATGAGCGTGCTCCTGCAGAAATTTATAAATATTGATGAACAGTGACGAGTGCACGTTCGGCTGCCACGTGATGAACCAGTCAGTCGAAAAAGGCAACATGCCCTTCGGTGGCGAAACGCCCTTGAGTTCCTTGTACAGCTTTAACAAGCGCTCGCGTGACAACGAAGTTTCCGACTCCAGCAACTGCAACCGGGCTCCCAGCTTGATCAACTCGATCGCCAGCTGGATTTCATGGGATTCTGTAACGACACTTTTTTTGGCCATGATGTCACCTCGATTTGTTGCATGTTTGATGGACTGCGCGAAACTGCCTGCCAAAAATAGATCAAGCGATTTCTTCGACGCCCTGGCTGGCCATCAGGATAGCTGCATGCGATTGCGACAATGCGCGATCCTTGTTGTAGTTGGTCAGCATGCCGAGGATGGCACCATCTTCAAAGCGGAAGCGAGCCAGCATCATGCTGGTACCGGACAGCTTGAGAATCTGGGCATTATTGAGACCGGCGATCAGGTCGGCGATTTCACTGCTGACACCAAGCCTGTAAATCGCAGTCGCCTTGTCGGCACGAATCATTTGCTGCGCAAGCATCAGGTAACCCAGATTTGCATCGCGGATTTCAGCCATCATCACGTTCGTGTCCATTGTTTTGCCCCTCAGCATGTTGTCCGGAGAGCGTTTTGCTCAGCCAGTGAATGCATTCTGATCGGACGAACAAGGGGGGGAAATAGGCACTAACCGGTATTTCTTGACGGAAATTAGGAGGCGACACATGACGGAGTTTGACCTACACGATCGATGGCCACCCCTACGCACTCTGCTGATGAGAGGTGCCAGGTGGCTCCGGGCCTTGATCCAGCAAGAAACGGCGAAGAATCGACGCGCTGAACACTGAGCTGATCCGAAATTATTTTGGGCAACTTTGTGAAGAAAAGTGGCTCAAATAATTAAACAATTTCTACTCAAAAATTAACTTTGTTGCTCAATCACATCACCAACATTTTATTAACGGCAACGAAAGCGCGAACTTTAGGGCTGGGGGGCAAATAAGTTCGACTTATTTATTGCATTGCTTACTGAGAGTTATCGGCGGGGAAGCGACGAACTTTAGGGCAAGTAAGAACTTTATTTTTCTTCGATCGACACTGCCCGCTGCACAAGACCAGACCGTGAGAGCACGCAAGCGGGGGGAGAAGGCCGACAGCCTTCAGAGGGGGGAAGCTAGTTGATGTAGTCAGGCAGAGCGCGACGCGCATGCATGTCGATACAAAATGGCAGGTTTGCGCGCTCAGGCTTTTCACATTCGTAGGCCTCGCACATACCGCGACTGATGAAGTTGGGCCGGTCAGCACAGACTTGTTGCGGCGATTTTTGCTCGATGACGATGGCTTTCTGCTGGCGGGTGAGTTCATCCAGGCGCTTGCGAAGTTCGGCTTCTTCGGTACGCACCCGCTCCTGAGCCTGGCGCATGTCGTCATCGGTTTTGCGACGGGCATCTTGATCTGCTTGCTTGCGGATCTCGGCATCTCGTTGCAACTGGTTCCGTTCATCCATTTGCGCCTGCCCGGCTTTGCGCCTGGCACGCAACTCGGACGGCGTCGCAAAGGATGGGCCGCTGACTGGCGGCGGCAACCCGGTTGCAGCGGGTGCCTGTGGCTGCACTGCAGCCATCGCTGCAGTGGCCGGCACGGGCGACTTGCTCGCGCCGGATTCAGATGCTGGCGGCGTAACTTCGCGCGCAATTTGCCAGAGTACGACGACTGCCAGCAAGACGGCTCCTACCAAGACCCCGTAATGACGATGCTTCAATCCCTTCTCCTTCATAGGCACAGCGGTTTAGCGGTTTTTTGCAGGGTGACGCGCCACCGGATTATGCCCGTTACGAAAACCAAAACCAACCTTGCACCGACAGCAGCGCGCACATCGGCAGGACTCGCGTTGCAGTAATATCAACTCCTTGATATCTCCACGTCCCTGACCACTACGGATTGACTATGGCTACTTTGATCGTGCACCACACCATTCGCATCCTCACACTGGAGTCAGGAGAAGCGTTGTCGGGCCAGGGGCGCGAAGACGACATCGTGCTGCAGGAACTGCCGGACGGCTGGTGGGTGCATTTTATTGGCGAAGGCGGTGCCATCGATAGCTATGACACGCCGTTTGCCAGTTACCGGCAAGCGCTAGGCACAGCCAAGGCCGCAGCGGAGTTCTCTGCAGAATAGTCGGCACCCGCGAATCAGGATTGCGCTTCGGCCAGGCGACGTTGTCGCTCTTCTTCTTCCTCGCGTGCCAGCGCAATTTCGCGGATCACTGCGCCGACGTCGGCGTCGTGCACCGGCGCGGCAACCACACCGGTCAACGGCGTCTCCGGCGTCAGCAAGCCATCCTTGTACAGATTCCAGATTTCCTTGCCGTACTGACTGGTCAGCAGCTCCGGCACGATGACACCAAAAAAATTAGCCAGGTTGGTCACGTCGCGGTCGAGCATGTCAGCCGCCACGCTGCTGCCGGCGGCATCGATGGCTTGCGGCAGATCGATGATGACCGGACCTTGCGCATCCACCAGAATGTTGTATTCGGACAGGTCGCCGTGAATCACCCCGGCACACAGCATCAGTACAACCTGATGCAACAGCACAGCATGGTATTGCAGTGCCAGCTCACGGGTCAGTTCGACATCATTGAGCCGCGGCGCCGCATTGCCATCGGCTGCAGTGACCAGTTCCATCAGCAACACGCCTTCGAAACAGATGTACGGAACCGGCACCCGCACGCCTGCTGCGGCCAGCTTGTAGAGCGCGTCGACTTCAGCGTTCTGCCAGACTTCCTCGGCCATCTTGCGGCCGTAGCGCGTCCCTTTTTCCATCGCGCGGGCCTGGCGGCTGTTCTTGACACGACGACCTTCCTGATAGGCAACAGCCTGATGAAAGCTGCGCTCGTTGGCCTCCTTGTAGACTTTTGCGCAGCGCACATCATCGCCACAACGCACCACGTAGACAGTGGCTTCCTTGCCGCTCATCAGCTGACGCATTACTTCATCGATCAGGCCTTCTTCAACCAGTGGCTGGATTCTTTTTGGGGTTTTCATGGGTAGTGCCGAATGGGGGTGTTGGCCCGCGTATCACCGCGCGCGGGCAAAAAAATCGGCTAACAGCATCGGCGGTTCCCGTCGGCAAGCAACGGCGGCTGCGACACTACAACGGGAGGTGGTGCGCTGATGGGCTAGACGGTTTATCCAGCAACAACATGCTGTGATTTGCCCGCAGTGTACCCTGCCCGCTCGAGCCAGCGGGACTTCAGGTCAGCAAATAGGTTTAACGATGCCCCGCAAGGCGGCTGGAGACCACGACTTATCCGCCCGGTCAGTCAAACCAAACCGAATGCGCTGACAACTATTCTGCCCGCCGCCATGGATCAGAACTCTTCCCAACCGGCGTTCGTGTCACCGGCTGGCACCTTGCCAGGCTTTCCCGACGTAATTTTCTTTACGGCGACGGGCTTGGCAATCCTCCTTGCCGGCGCTGCCGGCCGGGACATTGCCTGACGGATTGCAACGTGGCTTGACTGG
>AEPR01000574.1 GCA_000195205.2 Oxalobacteraceae bacterium IMCC9480
CGCCCGCCGAAATAGCTGCCCTGGCTGATGTCGTTGGGCAGGCGCGGAATGCGGCCGGCGAGCATGTCCGGCAGCACGTCCCACAGCGTTTTTTCAGCGGCGACGACGACCTTGCCGAAGACTTCATAGGCGGTATCGTCCGGCAGGATCGGCACGCTGGTCTGCGCGACGATGGCACCCGCGTCGGGCTTGGCAGCCATCTCGTGCAGCGTCGCGCCGGTGCTCTGTTCGCCATGCAGCACGGCCCAGTTGATCGGTACGCGGCCGCGGTATTTTGGCAGCAGCGAACCATGCAGGTTGAAGGCACCCAGCCGCGCCAGCGCCAGCAAGGGCACCGGCAACATGTGACGATAATAAAAACTGAAGATGAAATCCGGCGCGATCGCGCGCACCTGCTCGAGCAGGGCAGGGCTGGCCGGATCATCCGGCGTGGTCACAGGGATGCCGTGTTCGGCGCACAGCGCGGCGACCGATTCGAACCAGATGGTTTCGGCCGGATTGTCCTGGTGCGTGACGACCAGCGCGATCTCGACACCGCGCGCCAGCAAGACCTGCAGGCAGCGCACGCCGACATTGTGATAAGCGAAGACGACGGCGCGCATCAATGCTCCCGATGCTCGACAGTGTCCTGCAAGACCGCCTGGATCACGTAGCGCGGACGACCGCGCACCTGCTCGTAAATGCGACCAACGTATTCGCCGACCAGGCCGATACCGAACAGCACCACGCCGATCATGAAGAAGACAATCGCAAACAGCGTGAACACGCCCTCGACTTCGGCCCCGAGCGCAAAGCGACGCACCAGCAGGATCACGAATAACAAGGCCGACATCAGCGACAGGCCGATGCCGAAGATGGAAAAGAATTGCAATGGCATCAGAGAAAATCCGGTGATCAGATCGAAGTTCAGGCGGATCAGGCTGTAGAGCGAATACTTCGATTCGCCAGCCGAGCGCTCCTCGTGTTCGACAATGATCTCAGTCGGATGGCGGGCAAACGTGTAGGCCAGCGCCGGCACGAAGGTATTGACTTCGCTGCATTGGTTGATCAGGTCGATGACGTTGCGGCCGTAGGCGCGCAGCATGTTGCCCTGATCGGTCATCTGGATATGCGTGAGCTTCTCGCGCAAGCGGTTCATCGCGCGCGAGGCATAGGTACGGAAGGCCGTGTCCTGTCGCTCGCGCCGGATCGAGCCGACATAATCAAAGCCTTCGCGCATCTTGTTGACCAGGTTGGCGATTTCTTCAGGCGGGTTTTGCAAGTCGGCATCGAGCGTGACGGTGATCTCGCCACGGGTGGCTTGGAAGCCGGCCAGGATCGCCATGTGCTGGCCGTAATTGCCATTGAACAGCACCACGCGGGTGACGTCCGGGCGCAGGCGGAACTGGTCGGCCAGCAGCGTGGCCGAGGCATCGCGGCTGCCATCGTTGACGAAGATGACTTCGTAGCTGTAGCCCAGTGCATCGAGCGCCGGATAGAGGCGCGCAAACAGTTTGGCGAGGCCGGCTTCTTCGTTATAGATAGGGATAACGACGGACAGTTGAGGTTTCATCAGTGACTGGAAAATTTATTGAAGGACGGAGAGTACCGCAGCGACCGCGCGTTCGACATCGCTCTCGGTCATCGTGGCAAACATCGGCAACGAGACAATGCGCTGGCCGACCCGTTCGGCGACCGGGAACATGCCATCAGTGAAGCCGCGCGCGCGGTACAGCGACAGCAGATGGATGGCCGGATAGTGGTAGCCGATGCCGATTTTCAGCGCCATCATCCGTTCCATGAAATCGGCGCGGGTGATGCGTTCCGGTAGCACCAGCTGGAACATGTGCCAGTTCGATTGTTCGAAATCGGCGACCGGCAACTGCGCGCCGGTGCGGGCTTCGAAGTCGCTGCCGAACAGCGTGAAGTAATGCTGCGCCAGCCGGCGGCGCGTGGCGGTGATGGCGTCGATGTGCGCGAACTGGCCCAGGCCGATGGCGGCGGCGATATCGGTCATGTTGAATTTGCCGCCCAGGACATCGACATCAAGGCCATCGAAGCCGGTGCGGGTGACGCCTTGCAGCCGGTATTTTTCGGCCAGCCGTGCTTCGGCAGCATCGTTCAGGACCAGGCATCCGCCTTCGGAGGTGGTGATGTTCTTGTTGGCCTGGAAGCTGAATGAGACGAAGTCGCCGAAGGCGCCGATGCGCCGGCCTTTCCAGGTCGAGGCAATCGCTTGCGCGGCATCTTCGATCACGCGCAGATTGTGTTTTTTGGCGATCGCATACAGGCGGTCCATGTCGACCGGCAAGCCGGACAAAAACACCGGGATGATCGCGCGGGTGCGCGGCGTGATCGCTGCTTCGACCAGGTCGAGGTCGATGTTGCGGGTGACCGGATCGATATCGGCAAACACCGGCGTGGCACCGACTTCGATGATCACGTTGGCGGTGGCGACCCACGAGATCGGGGTCGTGATGACTTCATCACCGGGGCCGATGCCGGCGATGCGCAGCGCGATTTCCATCGTACAGGTGCCGGAATTGAAGGTCCTGACCGGCCGGCCGCCGAAGTACTCGGAGAGCTGCGCCTCGAACGCTTGCACCTTCGGACCGCTGGTCAGCCAGCCCGAGCGCAGCACGTCGCCGACGGCGGCGATGGTGGCTTCATCAATGGTGGGTTTGGAAAAAGGCAGGAAGGGCTGAGTCATGGTATCGGGTCTGAATGAAAGCAGGAGGGCGCGGACGCGCAGCGTGTCCGCGAACAGGGAGTAAGGATTACGAACGCGCCAGCAGGATCACGCCGACGATGATCACGCCGATGCCGAGGATGCGCTGCATCGATACCATCTCGCCGAGGAAATACCACGCACCGACGGCATTGATGATGTAGCCCAGCGACAGCATCGGATAGGCGATCGTCACATCGACGCGCGACAGGCCGATGATCCAGACCAGCACCGACACGACATAGCAGGTCAGGCCGCCGAGGATGGGCAATTGCGTGGCCAGCTTGATGCCGGTCGAGAACCAGTTTTCGGCGGTCAGGTGGATCGCGCCGACCGCGTTGGTGCCGGCTTTGAGCAGCAACTGCGCGATCGCATTGAGGCAGATGCCGGTCAGGATAAAACCGAAGGTAGGAAGATTCATCATGCGGGGCGATCAGGGCTGGGGCTGGTTGGAAACAATGACCCGGCGCGGGTCACTGGCGATGACACGCATCGACAGGCCGCGTAGCTTGAGGTCGCGATAGGTGTCGGGATGCATGATGGCGATTTCGCGCGCGCTGGTGCCGAAACGGCGCGCCCATTGCGCGACGAAGACGTCGAGCTCCGGGATCCACAGCTCGGGTTGCTGGCCCAGGCCGAATTCCATCTCGTCGGGATGGGCCACCAGCGTCATCGTGCGTTCGAGATAGAACGGCAGTGCCTGCTCGTAGCGGTTGACCAGGTACATGTGGGTCTGCGGCGTCATCTCGGCTTGCACGGCCGGCACCAATTCATAGCCGGCTGCAAAGCGCCCGAGCGGATCATGGCCGAGCATCAGGCACTGGCTGGCCAGAAAGCCGGCGACGGCGATCAGCACGACCGAGCGCTCGGTGTGCCGGCGTGCCAAAAAAGCCAGCACGCCGCCACAAGCAGCGATCGCTGCGGCAGCGGCAACCCACGGCAGGTAGGCGGTGTAGAGCGGCAGCTCGAAATCCGATTTGGCCAGCAGCGGAATGCGATTGACCAGCGCCAGGCCGGTCAGCCCGATGGCCACCAGCACGCCGGCATTGATGGCGATCACGCGTTGCGTCACATGGCGCAGATAGCAGGCAATCAGCAGGGCGATCGCCGGGAAGATCGGCAGGATGTAGGACGGCAGCTTCGAGCTCGAGATACTGAAAAAGAAAAAGATGAAGGCCGCCCAGACCAGCAGCATTTTTTCGGGCTGGAAGCCATTGCCGCGATTGCGCACGCCTTGCCAGAATCCTTGTGCCAGTAGACCAAGCCACGGCACCATGCCGAGCAACAGCAACGGCACGAAATAATAGATCGGGCCGGCGCGGTGATGGATCTTGCTGGTGAAGCGCTGGAAGTGTTCGTGAATAAAAAAGAACTGCGGGAATTCCGGATTGTCGATCGACACCAGCACGAACCAGGGCGTCGTGATGACGAAAAAAACCACCAGGCCCCAGCCCGCATGCAGGCGTTTCCAGATCCTCCAGTCGCGCGCCACGAAGGTGTAGACAAACAGCACGGCACCCGGCAGCACGACCCCGATCAGGCCCTTCGACATCACCGCCAGCGCCATGCCGGCCCAGCACACCAGCATGCCGTTGCGTCGTTCGGTGGCAGTGGCGTCATTGCGTTGCGCCACCAGCAGGCCGCATAGCGCCAGCGTCATCATCGCCGACAAGCCCATGTCGAGCGTGTTGATGTGACCCAGCATGGCCCACAGCAAGCTCGAACCGAGTACCAGCGCGGCATCAAAACCGACCCGGCCGCCAAACACCTTGCGGCCGGTATAGCCGACCGCAGCGATGCCAATCAAGCCGCACAGGCCGGTCCAGAATCGCGCCTGCCATTCGCCCAGGCCGAACAGCTCGAAGGTGATGGCGGTCATCCAGACTTGCAGCGGTGGTTTTTCGAAGTACTTGATGCCGTTCAGGCGGGTTGTGACCCAGTCGCCGGTGGCGACCATCTCGCGCGCGATTTCGGCGTAGCGGCCTTCATCGGTCGGCACCAGGATGCGGGCATCGAGCGCGTAAAACCAGATGACACAAAAGAAAAAAGCCAGGGTCCAGACAAAGGCGCGGGATTTGTAGAGATCGGTCATCAGGTCGCGGGCGCGTCGAAGATCAGCGCCAGTGCCACCTTGCGGCCCTCGGCCATCAGGATGTTGTAGGTGCGGCAGGCGGCCTGGTTATCCATGCATTCGACGCCGATGCGGCGGTCCGTCAGCGAGGCACTCAGGCGCGGATGAATGAAGCGCTGGCGCACGCCGGTGCCAAGGATGACCACGTCCGGTTGCAGCGAATTGATGTGATCGAAGTGTTCGTTGGTGAGCGCTTCGAACGCCGTGACCGGCCAGTCGATCGGTGCCATTTCGGGCAGAACCAGCAAGCTCGTGGTGTAGTGACGCAAGTTGATATCGACGCCGTCGGCATCGTACGAGGTCACGGTCTGGTATTGCTGAGTAGTAGTGTGATGAAGCTTCATGCGATGCAGGCCAGGCAGAAGGTTAGAATCCGGAGCGTGCATTGTAGCGGCAGTCGAGCCGTTCATGGTGCGATCGCCTTGGCGAATGTCCGTTTGTGCCGGTGTTAGCGATTGATAAAAGCCCGCGCATTCGGCAAAATAGCCGTTTTTCGCAATGCAACAAACACTGCCACCCGTTGAAGGAACCGTTACCGTGCGACCGATTCAAAAATCCAGAAAACTGGCAGACGTCTGTTACGACATCCGTGGTCCCGTGCTGGAAAAAGCCAAGCAGATGGAAGACGAGGGCCAGAAGATCATCAAGCTCAACATCGGCAATCTGGCCGTGTTCGGTTTTGACGCCCCCGATGAAATCGTGCAGGACATGATCCGCAACATGCAGAACGCGTCGGGCTATACCGATTCCAAAGGTCTGTTCGCGCCGCGCAAGGCGATCATGCACTACACCCAGGAAAAGAACATCGCCGGTGTGACCATCGAAGATGTGTATCTCGGTAATGGTGCTTCCGAGCTGATCGTCATGAGCATGAACGCGCTGCTCAATACCGGCGACGAGGTACTGGTGCCGGCACCTGACTATCCGCTCTGGACCGCCGCGGTCAGCCTGTCGGGTGGCAATCCGGTGCATTACATCTGCGACGAGCAGGCCGGCTGGTTTCCCGATATCGAGGACATCAAGCGCAAGATCAACGCCAACACGCGCGCCATCGTCGTCATCAATCCAAACAATCCGACCGGCGCGCTGTATCCCGATGCGCTGCTGCTGCAGATCGTCGAGCTGGCGCGCCAGCACCAGCTGATCATCTTCGCCGACGAGATCTACGACAAGGTGCTGTACGACGGCGTCACGCATACCTCGATGGCCTCGCTGGCCGATGACGTGCTGTTCATTACCTTCAACGGCCTGTCGAAGAACTACCGCTCCTGCGGTTACCGCGCCGGTTGGATGGTGGTGTCGGGCCAGAAAAAGCATGCGCGCGATTACATCGAGGGCCTCAATATGCTGACCTCGATGCGCCTGTGCGCCAATGCGCCCGGGCAGTACGCGATCCAGACCGCGCTCGGCGGCTACCAGAGCATCAATGATCTGGTCGGTCCCGGCGGTCGTTTGCTGCGCCAGCGCGACCTCGCGCACAAGTTGCTCACGGCGATCCCGGGCGTGACCTGTGTCAAGCCGAAGTCGGCGCTGTACATGTTCCCGCGGCTTGATCCGGCGATGTACCCGATTGCCAATGACCAGGATTTTGCGTATCAGTTGCTGGCCGAGGAGCGCGTGCTGATCGTGCAGGGCACCGGTTTCAACTGTCCGACACCAGACCATTTCCGGGTCGTGTTCCTGCCCAACACCGATGACCTGACCGACGCGATGGGACGCATTGCGCGCTTCCTCGAGGGCTATCGTAAAAGCCACGGCACTTCCTAATCCACCCAGTCCGGCGATGACGCCGGCAGCACCAAGAGCACAATTATGAAACCCATCAAAGTAGGCCTGTTAGGCATCGGCACCGTTGGTGCCGGCACATTCAATGTCCTCAAGCGCAATGCCGAAGAAATCACCCGGCGCGCCGGTCGCCGCATCGAAATCGCGATGGTTGCCGACCTCAATGTCGAACGCGCCCGCGCGCTGACCAACAATGAATGCGAAGTCGTCGACGATGCCAATCTGGTCGTCAACCATCCCGACATCGACATCGTCATCGAACTGATAGGCGGCTACGGCATCGCCAAAAGCCTGGTCCTGCAAGCCATTGCCAACGGCAAGCATGTAGTGACCGCCAACAAGGCTTTGCTGGCACTGCATGGCAACGAGATCTTCAAGGCCGCGCAAGAAAAAGGCGTCATCGTCGCCTTCGAAGCAGCGGTGGCCGGCGGCATCCCGATCATCAAGTCGCTGCGCGAAGGCCTCACGGCCAACCGCATCCAGTGGATCGCCGGCATCATCAACGGCACCACCAATTTCATCCTTTCCGAAATGCGCGACAGGGGGCTCGATTTCAATACCGCGCTGCTCGAAGCCCAGCAGCTCGGTTATGCCGAAGCCGATCCGACCTTCGACATCGAAGGCATCGACGCGGCCCACAAGGCCACGCTGATGGCGTCGATTGCGTTCGGCATCCCGGTCCAGTTCGACAAGGCCCACGTCGAAGGCATCACGCAGTTGCAGGCGATCGACATCAGCTACGCCGAACAGCTCGGCTACCGGATCAAGCTGCTGGGCATCACCAAGCGCACGCCGCTGGGCATCGAGTTGCGCGTCCATCCGACACTGATCCCGGCCAAGCGCTTGATCGCCAATGTCGAAGGCGCGATGAATGCGGTGGTGGTGCAGGGCGATGCGGTCGGCGCGACGCTGTATTACGGCAAAGGTGCCGGTGCCGAGCCAACTGCGTCGGCTGTCATCGCCGACCTGGTCGACATCACGCGCCTGTTCACGGCGGAGCCTGGTCATCGGGTACCGCATCTGGCGTTCCAGCCGGATGCGATGACTGACACGCCTATCCTGCCGATGTCCGAAATCACGACTAGCTATTACCTGCGCCTGCATGTGGCCGACAAGCTCGGTGTGCTCGCGGCTGTCACGCGCATCCTGGCCGATTCGGATATCTCGATCGACGCGATGCTGCAAAAAGAACCGGCCGATGGCGAGACCCAGACCGACATCATCATGCTGACGCATCAGACTCAAGAGAAACGTGTTGATGTCGCCATTGCGCGCATCGAGGCGCTGGCGACGGTGATCGGGAAGGTGACGCGGATACGGTTGGAAGAGCTGGAATAAGTGGAGCTTGCCGGTGCACTGCGGGCTCGTTGATGGCGGCGATACCTGAGGTACCCGCGAAGGTATGTGGATCTGGTGATGTTGGGTGGGCACGGCATTTTGTGCCCACGCGC
>AEPR01000573.1 GCA_000195205.2 Oxalobacteraceae bacterium IMCC9480
ACTCGAACCAGGGACCTGCGGATTAACAGTACACAAAAACACCATTTTATTTCCTTTATGAAATATTAAAAATCTTTAAAAATTCTTATAAAAAATATGTAAATACGTTAATAAACAATAACTTGGATGTATTTATTGCATTTTCTTGCGTTGATTAAGGTTTATATATATTCTCTAAATGCAGTTACAGGGCGATTACACGAAGGTCGCACGGACTACATGAGGACTTAAACCATGGCGAAAGCAAGGGTGAATTTTACGGCTGGCCGGATTGCTGACTTCCAGTGCGAGGACGGCAAGAGCCAATCGTTTCTTTGGGATAGCACGGCAACGGGGTTGGGACTGCGCGTAACAACTGGCGGGGCAAAGTCCTACATATTTCAAGCAAGGCTAAATGGCCAGGCTATGCGTATCGCAATCGGTTCTCTTGGAACATGGACCATCGATAAAGCCCAGGCCGAAGCGCGCCGGCTGAAAGTCATCATTGATGGCGGCCGGGATCCGCGGGTAGTGAAGGTCGATGGATTGGAGGCTGAGCAGGAGGCAAGGGACATCAAGGCAACACAAAAAGTTGCAAAGCAAGCTCGTGAAGCAGTGGAGGCGGTTACCCTTGGTGATGTCTGGCCGCTGTACGTTGCTGAACGTCGACCGCTTTGGTCTGAACGTCATACCTTCGACCATGAAAAGATGATTCAGGCCGGTGGCGAGAAACGTAAGCGAAGCCCAAAACTGACCGAGCCGGGGCCGCTTGCGTCACTGGCAGACGTGCGACTGGTTGACCTGACATCGGCGCGAGTAGAAGCCTGGGCGCGCGTAGAAGTCCTGACACGGCCGACCCGTGCGCGTCTTGCACTTCGACTGCTTAAAGCCTGCCTGAATTGGTGCGCGGACAATCCTGATTATGCAGATATCAGCACGACGAATGCAGCCAAGAGCAAGAAAGCTCGTGAAAGCCTTGGCAGAGCAAAAGTGAAAAACGACGTGTTGCAGCGCGAGCAGTTGCCGACGTGGTTCACCGCCGTTCGCCAAATCGAAAACCCGGTAATTTCTGCATACCTGCAATGCCTGCTGATAACCGGTGCGCGCCGCGAGGAACTTGCTCATCTTCAGTGGGGCGACGTGGATTTCCAGTGGAACAGCCTGGTGTTAAAAGACAAAGTGGAGGACTTCCGCATCGTGCCGTTGACGCCTTACGTGGCGCATCTGTTGCGTGATCTGAAACGGCGCAACGACGCACCACCAACGGTGCGCAGACTTCGGACACTTGAAACAAGAAACATAGAATGGCAGCCTTCGGAATGGGTCTTCCAAAGCATCACGTCGGCAACCAAGCGGCTTATTGAGCCTGGCACGCCGCACACCAAGGCCTTGAAGGCTACAAATTTGCCGCACCTAACCTTACACGGCCTGCGCCGATCGTTCGCGACGCTTTCTGAATGGGTGGAGTGCCCGGCTGGTATCGCAGCTCAGATCCAAGGCCATGCGCCGCAGGGCGTCCGAGAGTCTAATTACATACGCCGTCCGCTGGACCTCCTGCGCAAGTGGCACGTCAAGATTGAATCGTGGATGCTAGAACAGGCCGGGGTCAATTTTGATTCCGTGCCGGGTTTGCGCTTGGCCAGCGAATCGGTCCAGCGTGACGCTGTAACGGCGACGACCCAAAAGGAGAATTGATCATGGCGCAAACATCCGCACAACGACAAGCAGCGTACCGGGCACGTCGCCCCTACGAGGGAGAGAGTGGCAACGGCGAGCGGCGTCTACAGGGATGGATCGCCACGCGGACAGCCTTGGCACTTGAACGACTCGCGCGCCGTTACTGTGTAACGAAGCAGGCCATGATGGAGCGCCTGATCAATACCGAAGACGAACGCATCATGGCGCAACTCAATCCTGATACGCCGGAGTGGGACATCTACGAAGGCAAGCAATCCGTTACGCTGTAACGATCAAGAGCGCACTAGGTAAAGTACACTTTTACGTAATACCGGCCTGGCGGTTCCCGGGCAATGACGGCGGCCGGAGTGCTAGAACACCCCGATCGCCTAACCAAAGTCACTAACAGGAGTAGTAAAAATGGCTAATGCAAATTTAACAGAAACTCTCCACCTGAATACCGTCGATGAATTAAATCGCCTGCTTTCTGAGGCAAGTAGCATTTTTGCACTAATGGGCGCTTCCGATCCGTCAACGATTCCGAACAACAGCATGAGCTACGCGGCTTGTGCGGGACAAAGACTACTGGATCAGGTTATGGCACGGATTGACGCGACCCTCCGCTAAGCGATCGTTCTAGTTTTACGCATTATCTCAATCCGCTTCGGCGGATTTTTGCATTTGAAAAACAGTCGAATAACTTTTTAGGAATCAGAATCAAACCTCGATAAACGTAAATGAGGGTTTCAAAATGCATATCAACACCATACATTCAATGCGTATTTATCCGGCTCTCGCGACCGAGACGAGAACCCATGTTGAAACCGACTGCGCGGCATTTCATCTTAATCGTCAATCCCAGACTATGCGTATATGGGCCTGCTTGGAGCGCGGACCCATTCGCCCGATACGTATCAACGGTCGGTTGGCTTGGCCCGTAGCCGTGCTCCGCGAATTGCTCGCAGGCGGGACGTCAAAATGAAAAAGCCCACCATCCGATGGCTCGGAAGAGCGGGCATTCTCTGCGCCAAGGTTGCGTCAACAACCGAAGATGCACTTTCTAAAACACTAAGCTTCACAATTGATACTACGCTAGTTCTCTTGATTATATTGAATATATTCGGTGCTATCTGGTTCGTTGCCGGGGGCACACTATGAGCGAAAACACAATTTTCTGTGCATCGCTGCCCGAGGCCTTCGCAAGCGTTGCGATGACCTTTCCCGACAAGCTGATGGAGCTTGGCCAGATAGCGCGGTTTTCGACCAATGGCAAGCCGAGCAATACGTCAGGATGGTGCAAGCCGTTTCCTGATGGCGTTGGTGCCGCTTTCGGCTGCCATCGAGAGGGCACTTTGTTTGTTTGGCAATGCCGCGATGCCAACGCGGCACCGCCGAGCTTTAAGGAACGACAGGCCGCCCTTGTTAGGATTAAACAGGTCAAAAAGCAAGCAGCCGACGAACTCGCAGCGCAGTACGTCAGAGCAGCTTCGACTGGCGACCGTATCTGGCGCGAGTCTGCCGCACTCGACCCGGCACACGGCTACATTGCCCTTAAAGGAATCACGCCTTATCTCGCACGCCAAGATTGTGGCGGTAAAGTCCTGCTACCGATCTATGGTCCTGACGGTGCAATGCAGAGCTTGCAATTCATTGATGCGGATCGCAACATCAAAAAAAAGTTTCTGTATCAAAGCACGACGAAGGGTGGCCGGCTGTTTATTGGTGATCCGGTAAATGGCGCACGGTTAATCCAGGTGGAAGGCTGGGCGACCGGTTGCAGCATTCATCAAGCAACTGGCGTCACGGTTGCGATTGGGTTTTCCGGCAGTAATTTGGACGACGTTGCCGCCGACCTGCGCCGCCAGTTCCCTGATTCGCCGATACAGGTTGCGGGCGACCTGGACAAACACGGCAAGGGATTGGAATACGCAATCGCTGGCGCCGCTGCCGGTGCTGGCATTGTAGTCATGCCCGTATTCGCGGATGGCCGGATCCAAGGTGACTTCAACGATTTGCACCAAGCCGAAGAACTGGATGCAATAGCTTCGCTCTTTGAAGGATTCGCGCCCGCTACCGAAGCAGATACCAATGTCGATTTGGAAATTTGCTCTGTGCCGGCGCACTTGCTTACGATTCCCGGCCGGTTGGGCGTTATGGTCGACTGGACCAATGAAACGGCCGTCAAGCCACAGCCGTATTTCGCAGTCCAGGCGGCGCTTGCCTTTGGCAGCGTAGTTCTCGGTCGCAAGTATCGAACCAGCCAAAATAATTGGCCGAGCCTGTACTTCCTTAATGTCGGCATCAGCGCCAGCGGAAAGGAGCACGCAAAAACGGTAATTGAAGAGTGTTTGCATGCTAGCGGTCTGAGCAGACTAATCGGGGCTTGCGAGTACACCTCTGATAGCGCCGTCGATTCGCTCCTGATCGACAAGCCTACTCACATTTCGATCCTGGACGAATTTGGCCTCATTTTGGACGCTGGCAATTCAAAAAGCAGCACCAATGGCGCAACTGCCCGCCGGCGACTCATGGAAGTTTTCGGACGGACTAACGGCACGCTACAACCAAAAGCTTTCTCCACGTCCGGGATGACATCAAGGCAACGTGCCGAACGCGAAAGCCGGGTTATCGAGTACCCGGCACTTACACTACTTGCTATGACTACGCCAAGTACGTTCTATGGTGCTGTCGGTTCGGGCTCGATGAGAGACGGGTTCCTGAACCGGTTCATTACCGTTGTATCCGATGTTGGGCGCAAGCCAAGTCGTCGGGCATCTCGCACGTCACCGCCGAATGAATTGACTACGTGGGCGAAATCTAGGCGTATCGAGGGCAAGGGAGACATCGCCGAATTTGCGATTGACTCTTGCCATGATGTGCGACCAGAACCTACTGAGGTGCCATTTGACCCCGAGGCTGATGACTTGTTCGATCAGTTCGATAGGTTGTGCATCGACCGACACAACCGACTCGATGCGGACGGAGTGGGCGAGATGTTCGGCCGCGTCCGAGAAATCGCCATGAAAGTCGCCCTGGTCGTCTCGCAATCCTGCGAATCTCCAACGATCAAAATCGAGCATGCACGCTGGGCAATTGACTATGTTCAGTATTGGGCCGAGAGATCGATACAGGAATTGATTTCTAAGGTATCAGACAGCCCGTTTGCGGGGCTTTGCAACGATGTTGCTACACTGGTAGCCAAAGCCGGGCGAAAGGGCGTCACGGTCCCAGAATTGTCGAGGCAGTCCGCCAAGTTTAAGGGAGCCGACGAGCGTATGCGAAAGCTGGTCTATTCAAATCTCTCAGATGATCGCGGAATAGTGCTCACGACTATCCAATCGGGCAGCGGAAGAGGTAAGCCGAGGGATGCACTGGTCGATTCGAAATTTTTGCTTCAAAACGATTAACCGCAATAAAACACCCCCCCCCTTCTACTAAATTCCCATGTAAAAAAATAGTAATAGAGAGGGGGGATATTTTTGTTGTTATATATAATAAAACCCAGTCTACATAAGGCTTACCAGCCGCATTCGCAAATTGCGATTAATCGGGTTTTCAGGTCGAAATCAGGAATTCTGAAGAATTCTACGGAAAAAGGAATTGCAAAATGTCCCAATTGCAGCAATATAAGAATTGTAAGTTTATGCTCATTAACTTGACCCGCGAAGAGGCTGGCGATCACCTCCGAGCATACGAATATGTTTTCGGAAACGGCGCGCTGAAAAATGCCGAGCCATTGCAGCATTTACTCAGTTACCGCGATCCGGCACGACTCGACAACTCAGACATGTGCGAAGGTATTGTTTACATGCTTCACGAGGGGCATAGACATGCCGCCACGATGCACGGAGGCACTACCGCATCTACGCTACCTACCGATGCAAGTAAATCGCTCTGGCGGGGCTTCTATGCTTTCATGGGAGAGGGGAGCGACCCGATGTTCGTTCGGGTGGGTGGAGCTACAAGAATGTTCATTCCGGTAGCTTAAAATTTCGCAATACGCCGATGTTTTAGTCGCATTGGCGTATTCCGACTAAAATCCTCTGCAGATAAAATATTATTTAGGCGTTTTATGGCAACAATTGAAAATTCTTTTGAAATAAAATTATCTGGCTTGAGACTTTGGGCGAAAGCCAATGATTCAAATATGATGTCAGTATTTTGGAAAGACGAAGTTGTTAAATGCGAGCTGAGACCAGATTTTTTGATTGTTTTGCATCAAGAAAAGGTATGGTCGGTGCCGATTTTCAAATATATATGGTTCAAGGGACGAGAACGGAGTCTCTTGCAATGCCCTCACGCGTGCGAGAGAAATTGTGCATCTTTATATTTGGTCAATTGTGAGTTGGGGTGTCGTAAATGCAGTCAACTGATTCATGAGTCAAATTCTGGTCACTTGGCGGAAAGACTAAATGCGAAGCGCACGAAAATTCTGACTAAGTTGAAGACTCTCCCCGGAGCGATGCCCGTAAGGCCAGCCAACATGAAGCGGTCTTACTACTTGGCACTGTTAAAAGAATTGGAATTTGTTGGACTGCAATAAATATGAAATATTCGCAGATCGTAATATATAAAAATATGGCGAATAACCAAAATCAGTTAATTTTAAATCATAAAATATTATCGAATTCGTCCTCGGTTTTCTTTGTTAAAAACCCGAAATTCGTCATTTCTTTTAATGCTTGGTTCGAGGCAAAAATACCGAATTTTAAGGAAAAAAAACCATATAGTAAAATCGGCGCGTTCAAAATATAAACCCACCAATTTGATAATCCATAAAATAGTGATCCAGCCAAAACAAGCATTGTCATTCCGGTAATAATTGGAACATGGCGATTTACAGGTCTAATATCGCGTGACACCGCATCAGCAATGGCCATTTCCAAGATTTTTTTACTTGATGTCGAAATGCACCATTGTAAAGAGAACCAGCCGAAGGGAA
>AEPR01000572.1 GCA_000195205.2 Oxalobacteraceae bacterium IMCC9480
ATTGGCGGGAGGGATTGCTCACTCTTCACCCCGGCACCGTAATAGGTTTCCACCACCTCATTGGTTGGGCCAACTGCCATCACTTTCCCATGATCGAGATACACTGCCCGTTGACAGATTGCCTTTACGGCGCCTACGTCGTGGCTAACGAACAAGACAGTGGCGCCAGCCTCCATCAATTTTTTCATTTTGACCATACATTTGGTCTGGAAGTACATGTCACCTACTGATAACGCCTCATCGACAATCAGAATATCGGCGTCGACATGCACTACGACTGCAAACGCAAGGCGGACATACATCCCGGATGAATACGTCTTTACCGGCTGATCCAAAAATCCACCGATATCGGCGAAGGCGATGATATCGTCAAAACGTGCATCAATTTCCTCTTTGGTTAGTCCCAGCACACCGGCATTCATGTAGACATTTTCACGTCCAGTGAATTCAGTATTGAACCCCGATCCCAATTCAAGCAGGGCCGCAACGCGACCATTGATCTCAACCATCCCGCTGGTAGGCGTCAACGTTCCACAAATAATCTGCAACAACGTCGATTTTCCCGCCCCATTGCGCCCGATTACGCCGACTGTCTCGCCTTTCTTGACATCGAACGAGACGTCCGTCAGCGCCGAAAAATCTCGAAAATATTCCTTTGGCGCACGGCCGGTGATATTGCGCAGTCTTGGTATTACGAATTGCTTCAGACGGTCACGCGGCGCGTCGTAAATTTGATAGCGCTTGGTCACATGCTGGATGCGGATCGCAACATCATTCTTTTCTGAAGCGGGACGCATAGTGTCGTCGATTGATTTAGAGGACATCGGCGAATCCCTTTCTAGTCTTCTGGAACCACGCATAGCCAGCCCAAGCGATCACGACAGCCATCAGGGTGTATGCGCCTAAGCCGAGCCAGTTCGGCAAGTGGCCCCAGATCAGCACTTCGCGTGCCTGTTCGATGATGAATGTCAATGGGTTGGCCATTAGGAAGGGACGGAAGCGCTCGGGCACTGCGGTGACCGGATAAAATACCGGAGAAAGAAACATCAGCACGGTAGTGATGATGGCGATGGTTTGACCGACATCGCGCAGGAATACACCTAACGACGCCAGCATCCACGAGAGTCCAAGAGCGAGTATCACCAGTGGCAGAAGCACCAGTGGAATAAACACAGCGGTCCAATGCAGATAACCGTTAAAGATTGCGAACGCCGCCAGTAATACGCCAAGGCTGACCAAACTATGAAATAGTGCAGCTCCCATCGCAATCACTGGCAGTATCTCGATTGGGAAGACCACCTTTTTAACGTAATTGACGTTGGATAGAATCAAATTGGGAGCCCTGTTCAGCATTTCGCTGAACAGGTTCAATACGATAATGCCGACGAACAATACGACAGCAAACTGTGTCTTACTGTCGCTGCCGCCGATTCCGCCCCAGCGCGATTTGAAAATTTCGGAAAATACGAAAGTGTACACAACCAGCATGAAGACTGGATTCAGGAATGACCAAGCCAATCCCATCGCTGAACCTTGATAGCGGCCTACCACGTCCCGACGAGTCATCTGTAAGATCAAACGACGGTTGCGTGACAAACTTCTGGCAAGAGATACCAGCGATGTAGGCTGGGAAGCGTGCGGGTTGATCGCTCTTGACGAGCCGCTCATATGAAGCACTCCGCATCTGACAATAGTTTGCTTAACCGGTCTTTTTCTGACAACGTTGGCACGCCTTCAATCGGCCAATCGATACCGATCGAAGGATCATTCCAAGCAATGCTGCGTTCGAATCCTGGCACCCAGTAATCTGTCGTCTTGTATAGAAATTCGGCAACCTCTGACATCACGACGAATCCGTGTGCAAAGCCTGGAGGAATCCAAACCATGCGTTTATTATTAGCAGATAGTTCCACGCCAACATACTTGCCAAAAGTCGGCGAACTACGGCGAATATCGACAGCGACATCGAACACCACACCCTGCACCACGCGCACTAGCTTGCCTTGTGGTTGTTGAATCTGGTAATGCAGACCCCGCAGCACGTTTTTAGCCGATTGGCTGTGGTTATCCTGAACGAAATCCACGCTCAATCCGGTCAATTCAAAGAATCGACGCTGGTTGAAGCTCTCAAAGAAAAAGCCACGCTCGTCACCGAACACAGTGGGTTCGATTATCAGTACATCAGGAATCTCGGTTGGAATCACTTTCACGAATGCACACCCTCTTTCAGCAAACGTTGCAAGTATTCACCATATCCATTTTTTGCCAGCGGCTGCGCCAGCTTTTCCAGTTGTGCCGCATCAATGAATCCCTTGCGATACGCAATCTCCTCCGGGCAACACACTTTCAGGCCCTGCCGATGCTCAATCGTCTGAATGAAGTTGCTAGCCTCGATCAAGCTTTCATGGGTTCCGGTATCGAGCCACGCATAGCCCCGCCCCATGATTTCGACATCGAGTTGCTTGCGCTCGAGATAAACGCGGTTGAGGTCGGTGATTTCCAGCTCGCCACGCGCCGAGGGCTTCAGGTCTGCTGCGATGCCGGTGACCTGGTTGTCGTAGAAATACAGGCCGGTGACGGCGTAGTTGCTTTTCGGTTTACTGGTTTCTCTTCGAGGCTAGTGGCATGCCCTTGCGCATCAAAATCGACAACGCCATAGCGTTCGGGATCCTGTACGTGGTAGGCGAAAACGGTCGCGCCCTCGGTGCGGGCATCGGCTTGTT
>AEPR01000571.1 GCA_000195205.2 Oxalobacteraceae bacterium IMCC9480
CTTCCAGCGACGCAGTACCCGACGCAACCAGCACGATATCGGCCGCCGCCATCGCCAGATGCGACTGGTCATACAGCAACTGGATGGGCACTTCGGACAAGCCTGCTTCATCGACCAGTTCGGTAAAGTAGCGCCCTTGCTCCAGCCCTGCCATCGGTGCAATGAAGCGGATCATCGGATCGCGATTCTGCAGCAGGCTGGCCGCCGCCACGAAAGCGGCGGCGTTGTATTTGAGTTCCGACATCCGGCTGCCCGGCATGATCGCCACGACGGTGGCGCGTGGCGGCAACTTCAGTGCGACACGGGCTGCCGCCACATCGGGCGTCATCGGGATGATCTCGGCCAGCGGGTGGCCGACGTAAGTCGCGGCGATAACGGCATTGCGATAGATCGCTTCCTCGAACGGAAACACCACCAGCATGTGCGAGACCGCGCGTTCGATCTTCTTGATGCGGCCACCGCGCCAGGCCCAGATCGACGGGCTGATGAAATGCATGGTCGGGACGCCGGCTTTTTTCAGGTCGGTTTCGAGACCGAGATTGAAGTCCGGCGCATCGACACCGATGAACACCGACGGCCGTTCGGCCATCAGGCCGGCACGCAGCGAGTTGCGGATGTTGGTGATTTCGCGGTAATGGGCCAGCACTTCGAACAGGCCGCGCACCGACAGTTTTTCCATCGGCCAGTCGCTGGTGAAGCCGTATTCGGCCATGTGCGGACCACCAATGCCGTGCATGCGCGCCTGCGGCAGTTGCGGCCGCAAGCCGGCCAGCAAGCGGCTGGCCAGCAAGTCGCCCGAACTTTCCCCGGCCACCATCGCGATGACGGTGCCGGCAGGATCAGCGGACGATGCCACGGCTGGTGTTCTCCAGAAATTCACGCAGCAGGACCAGCGCCGGTACGCATTCGGCCGCAGCGCTGGCTTCTTCGGCTTGCAGCGCCGCCTTGGCTTGCTCCATGGTCAGACCGGATTTGTAGATCAGCTTGTAGGCCTGGCGAATCGCGCCGATCTGCTCGCGGCTGTAACCACGTCGCTTCAGGCCTTCGACATTGATGCCGTGCGCCGCGGCCGGATTGCCGGACAACATCACGAACGGCGGCACGTCCTGCGTCAGGCTGGTGCTCATGCCGACCATCGCATGCGCGCCTATCTTGCAGAACTGATGCACGTTCGAAAAGCCGCCCATGATGGCCCAGTCGCCGACCTGCACGTGGCCGGCCAGCTGCGCATTGTTGGCAAAGATCGTGTGGTTGCCGATCTGGCAGTCATGCGCCAGATGGACATAGGCCATCATCCAGTTATCGTTACCCAGACGCGTGACGCCGACATCCTGTGCGGTACCGATATTGAAGGTACAGAATTCGCGGATGACGTTGCGATCACCGATCTCGAGCCGGGTCGGTTCGCCCGCGTACTTCTTGTCCTGCGGCGCGGCACCGATCGACGAGAACTGAAAAAAGGTATTGCCGGCACCGATGCGGGTATGCCCGTCGATGACCACATGCGGACCAATCTTGGTGCCGGCACCGATCTCGACATCGGGACCGATGATCGAGTAGGCCCCCACCTCGACCGTGCTATCGAGCACGGCCTGCGGATCGATCAGCGCGGTCGGATGTATCCGCATCGTCATCAGCCGGCCACCGGCTGAGTCGCATCGTTGGCATTGCGCATCGTGCACATCAGCTCGGCTTCGACAGCCAGCTGGCCATCGACGGTGGCGCGGGCCTTGTACTTCCAGATGCCGCGGGTGTGGCGCACGATCTCGACATCCATGCGGATCTGGTCGCCCGGAATGACCGGACGCTTGAAGCGGGCACCGTCAATGCCAAGGAAATACACGATGCTGTTTTCATCGGGCTTCTGGCCCAGCGACAGGAACGACAACAGCGCGGCAGTTTGCGCCAGCGCTTCGATCATCAGCACGCCCGGCATGACCGGCTTGTGCGGAAAATGGCCATTGAAAAATTCTTCATTGGCGGTGACATTCTTGATCGCGGTAATCGTCTTGCCGGATTCCCAGGTCAGTACCCGGTCGACCAGCAACATCGGATAGCGGTGCGGCAGGTAGAGTTTGATCTGATTGATGTCTAGGCTATTCATTGTTCTTTTCTGTGAGCGATTTGACGGTTTTTTCCAGCGTGCGGATTTTCTCACGCATCGTGCCCAAATTACGCACGACCACGGCTGTTTTTTCCCAGTCGGCGTTTTTGGCCAGCGGATAAAAACCGGTGTACTGGCCGGCTTCATGGATCGAACGCGTGACCATGCTGCCGGATGAAATATGGACTTTGTCGGCGATCGTCAGATGCCCGAGCACCATGGCCGCGCCGCCAAACGTGCAGTACTTGCCGATCACCGCGCTGCCGGCGACACCAACACAACCGGCCATCGCCGTGTGCGCGCCGATGTGGCAGTTGTGACCGATCTGGATCTGGTTATCGAGCTTGACGCCTTCATCGATGATGGTATCGGCCAGTGCGCCGCGATCGATGCAGGTGTTCGCACCGATCTCGACATCATCGGCAATCAGTACGCGGCCGGTCTGCGGAATCTTGATCCAGGCACCGCGTTCGTTGGCAAAGCCGAAGCCATCGGCACCGATCACCGCCCCCGAATGGATCAGGCCACGAGCGCCGATCCGGCACTGCGACTGGAACGTCACGCGGGCATGAAAGCGCGTACCGGTACCTATCTGCGCGCCACGGCCAATAAAGCAGCCGGCTTCGAGGATCACGTCTTCCCCGATGACTGCATCGGCTTCAATGACGACATGCGGCCCGACATGGGCGCTGGGCGCGACGCTGGCGGACGGATCAACGCAGGCACTTGGATGAATGCCGGCAAGGAACGGTACCGCTTCCTGCGCCGCGAACAGCTGCGCCACGCGTGCAAAATAGACGTAGGGATTGTCAGTGACGATGCGACTTCCGGCAAATTCGGTGCCCAGCAAGGCATGGTCTGCCGGCGACAAGATCAATGCCGCAGCCTGCGTCTTGCCTGCGCTGGCGCGCAGCTTGGGATTGGTCAAAAAAGTGAGGTGATCCTTGCCGGCCTGATCGAGCGGCGCAATGCCGCTGATGCGCAGCCCGGCTTCGCCGATCAGCTGGCCACCAAGCCTGGCAACCAGATCAACCAGTAGCATGGGCATGGTGGTCCTTCCTTGAAAAAACTGTGTCGATGGCGTCGCTCTTGATTGCGGCTTACTTGCTTATTTGTTCAAGGCCTTCAATACCTTGTCGGTAATGTCGATACGCGGACTGGCATAGACCGCGTCCTGGAACACGATGTCGTACTTCTCGGCTTCGGCAATCTGCTTGATGACGCGGGTTGTCCGTTCGAGCACCGAGGCCAGCTCTTCGTTCTTGCGCTGGTTCAGGTCTTCACGGAATTCACGCTGCTTGCGCTGAAAATCTTTATCCAGATCCGTCAGCTCGCGCTGCCGGCGGGAACGATCGGACTCCGAAATCACCGCCACATCCTTGTCGAGCTTTTCGGACATGGCCTTCAGCCGGGCCGCAACTTCCTGCAATTCTTTTTCACGCTTGGAAAACTCCTGGTCAATCTTGACCTGCGCCGTCTTGGCTGGCGTGGCTTCCCGGAAGATGCGCTCGGTGTTGACGAAGCCGATCCGGCTTTCCTGTGCGTGCGCCTGCGATGCCATGCACAGCGTCGCAATGGCAACAAGCCGGATGGCAGTGAACGTGGGTGAAGGTAACTTCAAGGCGATTCTCCGCAATGCAAAAACGTGATTATGCCAGTGACCGGTCAGAAACCCTGGCCTAGCTGGAACTGGAAGCTTTGCGTCCGGTCGGTAGTTTTCGCATTGAGCGGCTTACCGTAACTCAGACGCAGCGGACCGACTGGTGAGACCCAGCTGATACCAATACCGGCCGAGTAACGCATTTCCGAAAACTGGATTTTCTGTTGATCGGCGAAGACGTTACCGCCATCGACGAAGGTGTACCAGCGCAAGCTGCGATCCGCGCCCGAACCCGGGAACGGGAACTGCAATTCGGCATTCATGATCACCCGCGACGAACCACCAAGCGGATCGCCATTCACCGCTTTCGGCCCCAGCGACGAACTGTCGAAACCGCGCACCGAACCGATACCACCGGCATAGAAGTTCTTGAAAATCGGATAGGCCTTGCCGCCGAAACCGCGACCGTAGTCCAGTTCGGCATTGGTCGCCAGCGTGATGGTACGGAACAGCGGCAGGAAATACTGGTGCTGGTAAATCGCCCGGTAGTATTTCAGGTCGCCCACCGGTGCGATTTCGAGATTGGCACGTTGATAGCGGCCGGCCGATGGCGACAAGGCGCTATCGCGGCTGTCACGCTGCCATGCAACGGTCAACGGGAAGCTGTTGGTGGTGGCGTTTGTGCCATCACCAAAGTTGCGCACGTAGGTTTTATACAGTTCCGGACTGTCGTTGTGCAGCGGATCGCCGGTAAAGGTTTCGACCCGGGTGCGCTCGACGCCGGCACCGAAAAATACCGTATCGAGTTCCGAGAACGGCACGCCGAATTTCATGTTCGCGCCGAGCTGCTGGACCCGGTAATCGCCGGTGTTGATGTCCGGCGGACGGGTCGTACGCAGGAAAGTTTCGTAGCTGCGGCTGACACCGTCGTCGGTGAAATACGGATTCGATTGCGACAGCGCGATGGTGCGATTGCGCTTGCTGGTGTTGACGTCAAGGCCGACCGTGGTGCCACTGCCGAAGGCGTTGGCCTGCTGGATCGAACCGGTCAGCGTCAGCTTTTCGCTGCTCGAAAAACCGGCACCGATGAGGATGTTGCCGGTCGGCTTTTCGGTCACCGCCATGTTGATGTCGACCTGGTCCGTCGTACCCGAGACTTCCGGCGTATCGATCGTGACTTCCTTGAAATAACCGAGACGGTCGACACGGTCGCGCGACAAGCGGATTTTTTCACCGTCGTACCAGGAGTTTTCGAACTGGCGGAATTCACGCCGGACGACTTCATCGCGGGTCTTGGTATTGCCGGCCACATTGATGCGTCGTACATATACGCGCTTGCCGGGGTCGATCAGGATCGTGAACGCGACTTCTTTTTTGTCACGATCGATCTGCGGATTGGCATTGACGTTGGCGAATGCGTAGCCGAAGTTACCCATGCGTTCGGAAATCTTCTTGACGCTGGCGGTGAGCTTGTCGCCGGCATACAGCTCGCCGGCTTTCAGGGTCATCAAGCCGCGCAGTTCTGCTTCGCGGCCAAAGGTTTCGCCTTCGATCTTGACCGACGAGACGGTGTACTTATCGCCCTCGCTGATATTGATCGTGATGTAGATGTCTTTCTTGTCCGGCGTGATCGAGACCTGTGTCGACTCGACCTGGAATTCGAGGTAACCGCGATTGAGGTAGAAGGACTTCAGTGCCTCGATATCGCCGGTCAGCTTTTGCTTTGAATACTGGTCGGACTTGGTGTACCAGGTGAACCAGCCTGGCGTGCTCAGTGCAATCCGGCTGCGGATTTCGCTGTCGCCGAAGGCCTTGTTGCCGACTACATTGATCTGGCGGATGCGGGCGGTTTCGCCTTCATCGACGGCAAACGTGATGTTGACGCGATTGCGTTCAACCGGTGTCACGGTGGTCTTGACGATCACGCCGTACAGACCACGACCGAGATACTGGCGCTTGAGTTCCTGCTCGGCGCGATCGACCAGCGCCTTGTCGTAGGTACGCGATTCACCCAGACCGATGTCCTTGAGCGCCTTGTTCAGCTGGTCCTTGTCGAACTCCTTGATGCCGGTGAAATCGACGGCCGCAATGGCAGGTCGTTCTTCGACCAGTACCACCAGCACGTCACCATCGGCCTCGATACGGACATCCTTGAAGAAGCCCGTGGCGTACAGCGCCTTGATGGCAGCCGAGCCTTTTTCATCGGTGAAGGTTTCGCCGACACGCACTGGAAGATAGCTGAAGACCGTACCGGCTTCGGTGCGCTGAAGGCCTTCGACACGGATATCCTTGACGGTAAATGGCGCTACTGCCAAAGCCTGGCCGGAACACAGGGCAAAGGCAGCAAGGGCAATGAGTCGGCGAGGAGTAACTGAAGGGGCGTAGAGCGCGGATTGTAATTTCATTGGCTATAGGTGGTGTGCAATTCAGTGTGCAATTCAGTGTGCAATTCGGTGTGCAATACAGCGTTCGAGTCGCTTGGCGGCAGTGTCTGATCAGGTAACCAGGCGGACGATGTCATTGAAGACAGCCACCATCATTAAGGTCATCAACAACCCGATTCCAAGGCGCTGACCGAGCTGTCCGACCCGCTCGGAAACCGGCCGTCCGGTCAAAACTTCCAGCGAATAATACATCAAAAGACCCCCATCCAAAACCGGGATCGGCAGCAGATTCATGACCCCGAGGCCGATGCTGATGGCGGCTATGAAACCGAGGTAAGTGACCAGTCCTATCCGTGCGGTCTGGCCGGCGTAGTCGGCGATCGTGATCGGTCCGGAGATATTCTTGATCGAGGCTTCGCCGGTGATGACCTTGCCCAGCATCTTCAGTTGCAGGATGCTGCTGTCCCAGGTGCGCACCACCGCTTGCGACAGCGCTTGCACCGGCGCCGCGCGCAGCGTCACCATCTCGACGCCGCTAGCGATCTCGACCTTGATCTGGCCGATGCTTTTTCCGTCACGCACGATGCTGGCCGGCGTGACGATCGCGGCCACTTCCTGACCGGCGCGCAATAGTGTCAGGTTCAATGCAGTCGCCGGCGATGCACGGACCAGGTTGACGAAGGCATCGCCATCGGCCACGACATTGCCGTTGACCGTGAGAATGCGGTCGCCCGATTGCAGGCCTGCCTGCTGGCCGGCACCACCGGCTTCGATCCGGCCCAGCGTGGTTTTCGAGCGCGCCAGTCCGAGGCCCAGCTTGCCGAGGAAGTCACCTTCGAGGTCATCGGCACCGAGTGCAGTCGATGGAATCGTGATGGTAGACATCCGCTTGCCGCCGGCAGGACCGTCATTGGCGCGTTCAAGATCGATCTTTGCGGAGGTCTTTTCGACCGACAGCTGGACCAGCTGCCAGCGCAAATCAGACCAGCCCTGCACGGCCTTGCCATTGATGGCGGTGACCAGCTCGCCACCACGCACGCCGGCCTGGAAGGCCACGGTCTGTTCGGCCGGTGCGCGCAGGCGCGCTGCCGGTTCCGGTACACCGTACCAATACAATCCGGAAAAAATCAGTATCGCCAGCAGAAAATTGGCCGCCGGACCAGCGGCCACGATGGCGATGCGACGCCATACCGATTGATTGGTAAATTCGCGCTTGAGGTCGGCGTCACTGAGTTGCAGGTCGGGTTGCTCGCGCTTGTCGAGCATCTTGACGTAGCCGCCCAGCGGCAAAATCGAGATCGCCCATTCGGTCTGGTCGGGACCGAACTTGCGCGAATAGATGACTTTTCCCATGCCGACGGAAAAACGCAAAACCTTGACGCCGCACAAACGCGCGACCGAGTAATGCCCCAGCTCGTGGATGATCACGAGGGAACCGAGTGCGACCATGAAGGCCAGGAGAGTTTGTAGCAGGTTCATGTTGTCAGGAATGCGTTAGCCAGTTGGCGGGCATGCCGGTCTTGTTCGAGCAGACCGGCGATGTCCGGAACCGCCTCGAAAGAAGCGGCATGCATGACCCGGGCGATCAGCTGATCGATCTGGCGGAAGCCAATGCGTCCGTCAAGAAAAGCTTCGACGGCTACCTCGTTGGCGGCATTGAGCACCGCCGGCGCGCTGCCCCCCGTGGACAAAGCATCATACGCCAGCTTCAGGCACGGAAAGCGCAGCAGGTCGGGCTGGCGGAATTCCAGCTTGGCCAGCCGGGTCAGATCCAGCGGTGCGACGCCCGAGACGATGCGTTCCGGATACGCCAGTGCATGGGCGATCGGCGTGCGCATGTCGGGATTGCCGAGCTGCGCCAGCACCGTGCCGTCGAGGTAGGACACCATCGAATGGATCACGCTTTGCGGATGGATCACGACTTCGATGCGCTCATGCGAGGCCCCGAACAGCCAGTGTGCCTCGATGACTTCGAGGCCCTTGTTCATCATGGTTGCCGAGTCGACCGAAATCTTGCGGCCCATGACCCAGTTCGGATGGGCGACGGCTTCATCGGGTGTGACCTGGTCGAGCGTCTCGACAGCGCGCTCGAGAAACGGACCGCCGGACGCTGTCAGCAGTATCCGCGCGATGCCATGGTGATCGAGGTTGCGCTGATACGGTTGCGGCAGGCACTGGAAAACCGCGTTGTGTTCGCTATCGATCGGCAGCAGCGTCGCGCCACTGGCGGCAATCGCATCCATGAACAACTGGCCGGACATCACCAGCGCCTCCTTATTGGCCAGCAGGATTTTCTTGCCGGCACGCGCCGCTGCCAGCGTAGGTGCAAGGCCGGCAGCGCCGACGATGGCGGCCATCACGGTATCGCAAGCGCTACCGCTGGCAACGCTGCATAGCGCGTCTTCGCCGTAGCTGACCTCGGTGGCAATGCCATCGGCTTTGAGCAGCGCCGTCAGTTCCTGCGCGGCAGCGGCGCTGCCGACCACGGCCACATCCGGCCGGAAGCGCGCGCACAGTGCGGCTAGCTCGACGACTTTGGTGTGGGCGGTCAACGCGTAAATACGATAGCGATCCGGATGGCGCGCAACGACGTCGAGCGTCGACATCCCGATCGAGCCGGTGGCACCAAGTATCGTTATGTTTTGCATCCGTGCTTTCAGTGAGTCGTTCAGGTCAGGAGCCTGCGTCAGAGCCAGTAGCCGATCAGCACGGCCAGTGGCAGCGTGGGCAGCAAGGCATCGATGCGATCGAGCACGCCGCCGTGGCCCGGCAACAGCTTGCTGCTGTCTTTCATGTCAACCCGGCGCTTGAGCTGGGATTCGAACAGGTCGCCCACGATGCTGGCACCGACGAAGACGATCATCACGCCGATCATTCCGGCCCAGCCCCAGCTGGTCTGCACATGCACCGCAAACGTATCGGTCAGCGCCGGGACAAATACCGAGCCGCTGGCCAGCACGATGACCGCCAGACAGCCACCGGCCGCCCCTTCCCAGGTCTTGCCGGGCGAAATAGTAGGTGCCAGCTTGTGCTTGCCGAAGGCCTTGCCGGAAAAATAGGCACCGATATCGGCAATCCAGACCAATGCCATGACCGAGACCAGGTACAACGGCGACCAGCTGTACAAGACCGCAATGGCCAGGAAACAACCGAGTATGGCTATCCCGTAGACCAGGCTGAGCAGCCGGTTGGCGAAGCCGCCCAGCGCCGGCAAACCCAGCGACAGTGACGGTGCAAAGCGGATCGCCCACAAAGCGACGCAGATACCGAAGAAGACTTTCTGGTTCACGAAGCGCGCATTGAGCATCAGGAAAAGGAACAATGCCGTCCACAAGGCAGCACCCACCAAAGGGCGCTTGGCGGCGAACAGCCGCATCATTTCCCAGCTCGCTGCAGCAAAAAATGCGGTCGTCATCAACAGGAATAACTCGGCCGACTTCGACAGTACGACCAGTAGCAGTAGCGCCAGCAAAACGACTGCAGTGATAATTCGGGTCTTGAGCATCAGGACGCCTTTTTGTGGTCCACCAGTTGTTCACTGGTGCGCCCGAAGCGCCGTTCGCGCTGCTGGTAGGACGTAATAGCCAGCTGTATCTGCGCGGCATCGAAATCGGGCCAGTAGGTATCGGTGAAATACATTTCGGAGTACGCCAGCTGCCATAGCAGGAAGTTTGAGACCCGCTCTTCGCCGCCGGTGCGGATGAACAGGTCCGGCTCCGGCGCATAGGCCATCGAGAGGAAAGGTGCGAGGTCGTCTTCGGTGAAATCGGCGCGACCGGGTTGCTGCGCGACCAGCTGATTCATCGCCTGCATGATGTCCCAACGGCCGCCGTAGTTGGCGCAAATCGTCACGGTGAGGCCGGTGTTACCGGCCGTGCGACGTTCGGCATTGCTGATCATGCGGCGCAGCTTGTCGTCAAAGCGGCTCAGTTCGCCAACGACTTTCAGGCGAATGCCATTAGCATGCATCTTGGCGACTTCGCGATCGAGCGCGGTAACAAACAGGCGCATCAGCAGCGAGACTTCATCGGCCGGACGGCGCCAGTTTTCCGAGCTGAAGGCGAACAGCGTGAGGAACTCGACGCCGCTGCGCGCGCAGGCCTCGACCGTGCCACGCACTGCATCGACTCCCTTGACGTGACCGGTCACGCGCGGCAAAAAGCGCTTGGTGGCCCAGCGTCCATTGCCGTCCATGATGATGGCAATGTGACGCGGCACCGCGGACACAGGAGGAACCGCTGCAGTGGAACTGGGATGCGTCGTCATGGCTCGCTTGAAAGTGAAAAAAAGATGAGGGCTGGCAGACGGCTATACCGTCAGCACTTCCTTTTCCTTGTCGACGACCAGCTTGTCGATTTCGGCGACGAACTTGTCGGTCATTTTCTGGATTTCATCCTGGGCACGGCGCTCGTCATCTTCCGAGCATTCCTTATCCTTGATCAATTTCTTGAGGCCTTCGTTGGCATCACGGCGGATGTTGCGGATCGCGATCTTGGCGTCTTCGGCTTCGCTCTTGACCAGCTTGACCATTTCCTTGCGGCGCTCTTCGGTCAATGCCGGTGTCGGCACGCGGATCAGGTCGCCCTGGGTCGACGGATTCAGGCCGAGGTCGGCGTCGCGGATGGCTTTCTCGACGACCGAGACCATTTTCTTTTCCCATGGCTGAACGCCGAGGGTGCGGGCATCGACCAGCGTGACATTGGCCACCTGGGTCAATTGCGTCGGGTTGCCGTAGTAATCGACCATGATGTGGTCCAGCATGCCGACGTGGGCGCGGCCGGTGCGGACCTTGGCAAGATCCGTTTTCAGGGTCTCGATCGACTTGTGCATGCGTACATCGGTGTTTTTCTTGACGTCGACAATGGTCATGGGCTTCTCCTGTGCGAGCTGAGGGGATTCAATGGATTCGGTAAATCAGATATGGACCAGCGTGCCTTCGTCCTCGCCCATGATGACGCGCTTGAGCGCGCCCGGCTTGGTAATCGAAAACACCTTGATCGGCAGTTTCTGGTCGCGACACAGCGCAAAGGCGGTCGCGTCCATCACTTGCAAATGTTTGGAAATGGCTTCGTCGAACGTGATTGTCGTGTAGCGCGTTGCGGTCGGATCTTTTTTCGGATCGGCGCTGTAGACGCCATCGACCTTGGTGGCTTTCAGCACAATCTGGGCGCCGATTTCGGAGCCGCGCAGCGCAGCTGCCGTGTCGGTGGTGAAGAACGGGTTGCCGGTACCGGCAGCGAAGACAACGATCTTGCCTTCTTCGAGATATTGCAGCGCCTTCGGGCGGACGTACGGTTCGACGACCTGCTCGATACTGATGGCCGACATCACGCGGGCGGTAATGCCGGCCTGACGCATCGCATCGGCCAAGGCCAGCGAATTCATGACGGTAGCCAGCATGCCCATGTAATCGGCAGTGGCGCGGTCCATGCCTTGCGCACCGGGAGCGACACCGCGGAAAATATTACCGCCACCAATGACGATGGCCAGTTCGACACCGAGTGCCGCGACTTCGGCGACATCGGCGACCATGCGTTCGATGGTGGCGCGGTTGATGCCGTAAGCATCATCACCCATCAGGGCTTCGCCCGACAATTTCAACAACACGCGCTTGTAGGCTGGTTGGGTCATGAACAAAACTCCTGTTGTGCTCTCGCAAGCGATGTCACTGGATGGATAAACGGATTCGGGTACGCGCCATTTTCAGGCCAAACGAAGGGAAAATCCAGTCGTGTGCCCGTCGCGATCAAATCCGGCCTCGATGGAGCCATCGATCGACTCCTGGAGCGCCTGACAAAACAAGCTGAGGGACTGCGACTTTCAGCATGCTTTGCCAGACGTTCCCTGCCGCAGGCACATGACCTGTGGCAGGAATGAAAAACGGGCCTCGCAGCCCGTTTTACCGCGTTAAGCCTGCTTTGCAGCAGCGACTTGCGCGGCCACTTCGGCAGCGAAATCGTCTTGTTTCTTTTCAATGCCTTCACCGACCACGAACATCTTGAACGATTTGATCGAGGCGCTGTTGGCCTTGAGCATTTGCTCGATGGTTTGCTTGTCATTCTTGACGAAGGTCTGGTTGAGCAACGAGACTTCCTTCAGGAATTTCTGGATCGAGCCTTCAACCATCTTGGTGACGATGTCCGCCGGCTTGCCGGATTCGGCGGCCTTCAGTGCTGCTACCGAGCGCTCTTTTTCGATCAGATCGGCAGGCACTTCGTCCGACGACAACGACACCGGCTTCATGGCGGCGACGTGCATCGCGACATCCTTGCCGACCTGGTCATCAGCCGCATCGAATTCGACGGTGACGCCGATCCGTGTGCCGTGCAAATAGGAAGCCAGTTTGACGCTGGTGTCGAAACGCTCGAAACGGCGGACCGACATGTTTTCGCCGATACGGCCGATCAGCGCAGCGCGCTGTTCGTCGACGGTCTTGCCATCGAGCGGCAAGGCCAGCAACGCTGCCACGTCGGCAGGGTTGTGCAACGCGACCAGTTTTGCGCAGGCGTTAGCCAGCGCAATGAACTCATCGTTCTTGGTGACGAAATCGGTTTCGCAATTGACTTCGACCATCGCACCGACTTGTCCGTCGATGTAGGCGGTGACCACGCCTTCGGCGGTCACGCGCGAGGCGGCTTTCGAGGCTTTGCCACCGAGTTTGACGCGCAGAAGTTCTTCTGCCTTGACTGCATCGCCACCGGCTTCGGTCAGCGCTTTCTTGCATTCCATCATTGGCGCATCGGTCTTCGCGCGCAATTCACCGACCATCGCTGCTGTAATTACCGTCATCACTATCTCCTTGCATGAGGGATACCCCAGCGGGCATCCACAATTGAATGGTGCTTAAATTTACTCGAAAAAAAGGAGCAAATTGCTTTGCCCCTTTTCATGAAGCTCAACTAGTCAAACAACTGCTCAGGCTTGCTCGCTGACTTCCACGAAATCGTCACCGGTCTTGACGGCTTCGACAACGTCGTTCAACGAACTGGCGCGACCTTCGAGGATGGCATCAGCCACGCCACGGGCGTACAGCATGATGGCCTTCGACGAGTCATCGTTACCTGGAATGATGTAGGTAACGCCTTCTGGCGAGTGGTTGGTATCAACCACGCCGATGACCGGGATGCCCAGTTTGGCGGCTTCGGTGATCGCGCCTTTGTGGTAGCCGACGTCGACGACGAAAATGGCGTCAGGAATGCCGCCCATGTCCTTGATGCCGCCGATTGATTTTTGCAGCTTGATCATTTCGCGTTCGAACATCAGGCCTTCTTTTTTGCTCAGCTTTTCAACTGAACCGTCAGCGATCGATGCTTCCATTTCTTTCAGGCGCTTGATCGACGTCTTGATGGTCTTGAAGTTGGTCAGCATACCGCCGAGCCAGCGCTGGTCAACGAAAGGCATACCGGCACGTGCTGCTTCGGCGGCGACGATTTCGCGTGCCTGGCGCTTGGTGCCAACCATCAGGATGGTGCCGCGGTTCGATGACAATTGCTGGATGTACTTCATCGCGTCCTGGTACATGGCCAGGGTTTTTTCGAGGTTGACGATGTGGATCTTGTTGCGATGACCAAAGATGTACGGTGCCATCTTAGGATTCCAGAAACGGGTTTGGTGACCAAAGTGGACGCCGGCTTCCAGCATTTCGCGCATTGTTACTGACATGGTGTTTTCTCCAGGGTTGGGTCTGGAATCCGCTCAGTGATTCAGTGTGCTGCCTGCCCGGTATCGAGCTGGCAACCTGAACACCCTTGTGGAACGGATTCGCGATTTTTACTGCCGTTTTTTACTGCTTCGTGACTATCTCGAGGCACGTGCCGCAAGATAGTCCGAGAGTGTACTCGAAAACATGCTGCCGTTTCAAGCTAACGACAACTATTCCCTGACCCTGCCATGACGAGGCCGGTGTGCGTCGACTATAATCTCGGTCTACATCAGGTTTGCTCGCGAAAGGCAACGTTCAATTATGAGTTCCATTTCCATCAAGACCGAAGCAGACATCAAGGGCATGCGTATTGCCGGCCGCCTGGCCGCAGAAGTACTCGACTACATCACGCCCTTCGTCAAAGTCGGCGTTACGACCGGTGAAATCGACCGGCTCTGTCATGAATACATGACCAACGTTCAGGGCACCATTCCAGCGCCGCTGAACTACTGCCCACCGGGCTACACGCCCTACCCGAAAGCCATTTGCACCTCTGTCAACGACGTCATCTGCCACGGTATTCCGGGCGACAAGGTGCTCAAGAATGGCGACGTGGTCAATCTCGATATCACCGTCATCAAGGATGGTTACCACGGCGACACCAGCCGCATGTTTTATGCCGGCGAGCCATCGATCATGGCAAAGCGCCTTGGACTGATTACGTATGAATGCATGTGGCTAGGCATCGCGAAGATCAAGCCGGGCGCCCACCTCGGCGACATCGGTCACGTGATCCAGCAGCATGCCGAAAAAGCCGGTTACAGCGTGGTCCGCGAATTCTGCGGTCATGGCATCGGTACCGTGTTCCACGAAGAACCGCAGATTTTGCATTACGGTCGCCCCGGCACACTCGAAGAAATGAAAGCCGGCATGATCTTCACGGTCGAGCCGATGATCAATGCCGGCCGCCGCGAAATCCGCGAAATGGGTGATGGCTGGACCATCAAGACCAAGGATCGCAGCCTGTCGGCGCAATGGGAACACACGGTGCTGGTAACCGAAACCGGTTATGAAATCCTGACTGTCTCGCCTGGCATGCCACCACCGCCAGCGTTCATCACGGCACCGGTTGTGCCGATCGCCGCTGCCTGACAATGGCCTCTCTTGCGCTGGCACTGAAAGAAAAACTAAAGGCAGAACAGCTTGACGTCATTGCCCGATTTCAGGACGACGGCAAGCCCGACAATCTGCTTGCCGGCCTGCGCAAGAATGTCGATGCCGCGCTGACCGAAGCCTGGCTGGCGTGCGATCTTCCGGCCAGTGCCGCGCTGGTTGCCGTCGGCGGTTACGGCCGCGGCGAGCTGTTTCCGCATTCCGATGTCGACGTGCTGATCCTGCTGGAAGCGGCCGCCGGCCCTGCCCTGCAGGAAAAGCTCGAAGCCCTGGTCCAGACCTTGTGGGACATCGGCCTCGAGATCGGCCATAGCATCCGCACCATTCCCGAATGCCTCATTGAATCGGCTGCCGATATCACCGTGCAAACCAGTCTGCTGGAAGCGCGCCTAGTCACCGGCAACCGCAAGCTGTTTCGATTCCTGCAGGAGCGCTGTTCAGCGGCGATGGACCCGCAGGCTTTTTTTGAAGCCAAGACGCTGGAGTTGCATCAGCGCCATGCCAAATACGAAGACACCCCCTACAGTCTGGAACCCAATTGCAAGGAAAGCCCCGGTGGTCTGCGCGACTTGCAGGTGATCCTGTGGGTGGCCAAAGCCGCCGGCCTGGGCGACTCGTGGCGCAAGCTGGCGCAACGCGGGCTGATCACCAGCACCGAAGCGCGCCAACTGGTGCAAAAGGAACGGGCCTTCAAGGACATCCGTATCCGCCTGCACATACTGACGCGTCGACGCGAAGACCGGCTGGTATTCGATGTCCAGACCGCGATTGCCGAGACCTTTGGTTTCAAGACCTCCGAGACGCGGCGCGCCAGCGAATACCTGATGCAGCGTTATTACTGGGCGGCCAAAGCGGTCACCCAGCTCAATGTGATTTTGCTGCAGAACATCGGTGCGCAATTGTTCCCGATGCCCACCGTGACGGTGCCGATCAATCCGCGTTTCAATGACATCAATGGCCTCATCGAGATCGCTGAAGAAGACACCTTCGTCACCACGCCATCGGCGATGCTGGAAGTGTTCCTGCTGCTGGCGCGCGACACCGCGCTGACCGGCATGACCGCGCGCACGATGCGGGCGCTGTGGCATGCGCGGCTGAAGATCGATGCGGCGTTCCGGCGCGATCCGGTCAATCGCGAACTGTTCCTCGACATCCTGCGTTCACCGCAAGGCATCACGCATGCGCTGCGCAACATGAACCAGACCAGCATCCTCGGCCGCTACCTGCCGAATTTCCGTCGCATCGTCGGGCAGATGCAGCATGACCTGTTTCATGTCTACACGGTCGATCAGCACATCCTGATGGTGGTGCGCAACGTACGGCGTTTTACGATGCCGGAACACTCGCACGAGTATCCGTTCTGCAGCCAGCTGATCGCCAATTTTCCGCGCGCGTGGCTGCTGTATGTCGCGGCGCTATTCCACGATATCGCCAAGGGTCGCGGCGGTGACCATTCCAAACTGGGCATGGCCGACGCCGAAAAATTCAGTCGCGAGCACGGCTTGTCGAAAGAAGATACCGAGCTGATCGTGTTCCTGGTCGAGCATCACCTGACGATGTCGCAGACGGCGCAGAAGCAGGACTTGTCCGACCCCGACGTGATCCGGGCCTTTGCCGAGCTGGTGCGCGACGAGCGCCATCTGACGGCGCTGTACTTGCTGACGGTGTCCGACATCCGTGGCACCAGCCCGAAAGTCTGGAATGCGTGGAAGGGCAAATTGCTCGAAGACCTGTACCGGATCACGCTGCGTGTGCTCGGTGGCGAAGCGCCATCGGCCGACCGCGAACTGATCAACCGGCAGCAGGCGGCACTGGCCACCTTGCGCCTGTACGGCTTGCCGGCCGATGCGCACGAAGTCCTCTGGAAGCAACTCGATGTCGCGTATTTTTTGCGCCATGATGCGTCCGATATCGCCTGGCAGACGCGCGCGCTGTACGGCCG